>ANAW01000008.1:0-123150 GCA_000340945.1 Nocardiopsis synnemataformans DSM 44143
CCGACGTTGACGTCCGTCAGCTCGGCGTAGACCTCGCGGCAGTCCGCGCAGCCGTCCATGTGCCGGTCGACCTTGGCGGTGTCGCGCCTGGACAGCCCCTCCCTGACGTGGGCGCCGAGCAGTCCGAGGGTCGGGCGGCAGGCCTCGGCGGCGTTCCCGCCCGCCAGGTGCATCTGGAGGTAGGCCTGCCGCAGGCCCTCCCGCGCCCGGTAGGCGAGGGCGGCGACGCCGTTCGGCTTCATCCCGAGCACGTCCGCGACCTCGGCCGGTTTGGCCCCCTCGATCTCGGTGTGCCAGAGCACCGACTGCCAGCGCTCGGGGAGCGAGAGGAAGGCCCGGGCGATGAGGGAGCGCTCCAGCCCCTCCAGCGCGGGGTCGACGAAGGGCTGGCCGGGGTCGAGGCTCTCCATGTCGTCGGTGACGACCTGGCGCCTCTCGCCGCGTCCCCGGTCGTAGGCGGCGTTGCGGACGGCGGTGAGCAGGTAGGGGCGGAAGGAGTCCTGCGGCCCCCCGCCGCGCTGGATGACGCTGAGCACGCGGGTGAACGCCTCGGCGACGGCGTCCTCCACCTCCGCCTCGCCGCGCAGCAGCTGCCGGGCCAGTCCCCGCGCCGCCGCCGCGTGGCGTTCGTAGAGGGTGGCGTAGGCGCCGGCGTCGCCGCCCCGCACCCACTGAATCAACTCACCGTCACCGACCAGAGTCTCTGTGTGATCGTCGGGGACGTCGTTCACCCGGCGTCCTTTCTGGGGAGTGCGCGCCGCGGTCCGGGACGGAGCCCCGGTCCGGCGCTGGAGGACACGTGCTCGAAAAATATCCCGCATTCGCGTCACAGCCGCCACCGATCTCCGTAATCAGGGGTGAGGGAGGACGGAACGCGCCGAGCGGACGCGGACCCGCCTCCGCGGGAGGACCGACGGACGGGAGCGACGCCATGGGAGACGCCGAGGTGAGGACCGGGACGCGGGAACGTACGGCCCGCGCCCGGGAACTGCGCGCGCCGTGGGGCCGACGGAGCCGGGAGGCGGGGTGGGACCCGCCCGAGAGCTGGTGGACGCCCGCCGTGGACGCGGTGTGCGGTGCCTTCGCCGCGGGGGACGACCTGGCCGGGCCCTGCGGCCTCCTGGGCGGGGCGCGGGCGCGCTCGGGGGTGGGGATCGGGCAGAGCCTGGACGACCTGTCCGCGTTCACGTCGGTGGCGGGGTGGCGGAGCCCGCCGCCCGTCCTGGTCCGGGCGCTGGCCGAGGGATGGGCAGACGCGGGGCGCGGGCGGGAGACCTGCCAGGACCCGCTGACCGGCCTGGCCACCGCGGAGTACCTGCGGACCCGGCTCGGTGAGCTGTACCGGCACACCGGCGACGGGGCGCCGCCCGCCTCGGGGCACCGGCTCGTGGTCGTGGCGCTGGACCCGGGGATCGACCCGTGGCGGCGCACCACGCGGTTGATCGTGCTCGGCTACGAACTGAGCAGGTTCTTCACGCGCGGGGAGTCGGTGTGCCTGCTGGCCCGGGGGCGGATCGCGGTGGTCGCCCCCGAGTCCGCGGACCTGGACCGCGAACTGGACGCGCTGCGCCGGGGGACCTGCTGGGAGCACGGGGCGGCCGTGTGGACGGTGCCCCTGCCCGCCAGCCACGCGGAGGCGATGTCCCTGCTCGGGGGGCTGGAGGAGAGGCGATGACCTGAGGACGCCGTCCCAGCGCCGCGAGGCCCCGGCCTGAGCGGCCCGGCGCGGGACGGCCGAGCCGACCGGACCGGTGTCTCGCCGAGGGGACGAACCCGGACGGTCGGCGCCCGTCGGACCGGGTCTCCGGGTTCTCTGGCCCCTGCGGGGGCGGCCCGGAGACCGGACCGGCGGATGGGGGGTGCCGTACGGCGTCCCCGGAGGCGCGTCCGCAAGGGGAGGCGGGCGCGCCTCCCCATGCCGTCACCCGATCACGGGTTCATCCCAGGTTGAGGCGTCCTCCGGTCACCGCGAAGACGGCCCGGCGCCAGGAGGAGGCCGGGACGCTCCTCACCGCGGCGATCCTCTGCTCGTATCCGCCCTGGACCGGGGCGCGCCCGTCGCCCACGGCGTCGATCCAGGACTCGATCCCCCGGGTCGAGGGGTCCTGCGCCGGGGCCCACGGGTTCGGGGGATTCGGGGAGTTCGGGGTCGGGAGGTCCGGGGTCGGAGCGTAGGGGGCCGAAGGGTCCGGGATCGGGAGGTCCAGGCGGCCCTCGGCGCGCAGTACGCCCCGGTCCGGTTCCGGCTGCTCCACGCCCGCGTAGGGCGCGGCCGGGATGTCCGGGAACCCGGTGGGCGCCAGCGGCCGGTCGCCGTACACGGGATACGGAGCGCCCTGCTCCGGGTCCCGGGCTCCGGGAGGAGCGGACGCCCGCCCGGCGCCCGGACCGGAACGCTCGGCGGCCTCCGCGGGGCCGGTCTCCCTCGACACGGGTCCGCCGGTGGCGGTGCCCGCCTCGGGGAGCGCACCGATGGGCCGGGAGGGGGCAGCGGGCCCGGAGGCAGCGGTCCCGGGGTCTCCGGGAAGGGCGTCCGTGCCCGCGACGGAGGCGGCCGGATCCGCCTCCGCGGGCGGCGAAGCCTGGACGAGCACGGTGTCCGTGTCGGGGCGCACGGGGTCGGAGGCCTTCGGGGAGGGGTCGGCCTCCTCCGCCAGACCGCCCGGGTCCGTGGTCTCCGACTCGGGCGCGAACAAGGAGGCGCCCTGGTACAGCGGGGAGCCGTGTTCCCGTGGAGCCTCCGGGGCCGTTGGGGTCTCCGGGGCTCTTGAGGCCTCCGGAATATCCGTGGCCTCTGAGGTCCCCGTGACCTCTGACGTCTCCGGGGCTTTCGTGGCCCCTGGGGCCTCCGAGGCGTCCCAATCCTCTGAGATCTGCGGAGCCTCCGAGGCTGTTGAGGTCCCCGCGACCTCTGCGGTCTGCGGGGTCTCCTGGCCCTCCTCCCGCGTCTTGCGGGCACGCCGGTCGGCACCCATGACCAGGAAGACGTCCGTCTCCTCCGCGTCCGGGTCCGGTGAGTCCTCCTCGCCTCCGGGGTTGACGGTCACGGGGTCCGCCGGGCGCGGCGGACCGACCCGCCGGGGCTCGCGGGTTCCGCCCGGAGGCATTGGCGGACGCGACGCCTCGGAGGAAGGGGTGCTACCGAACCAGGCGCGGGCGGGCGGGACCTCCTCCCGGGGGCGGGAGCCGGAAGGCGCGTCCCCGATCCGCGGCGCTTCCTGTCCGCCCGGCGGTCTGTGCCCCGGCTGCTCCCGCCTGCCAGGCGGCTCCTGGTTGCGCGGCGGCCCCGGCCGCGGAGCGGGTGACGGGTTCGCGGGAGGTGCCGGTGGCGCGACGGGAGGCACGGGAGGCGCGGCCGACGCGTTCCGGTCCGGAGGCGCGGCCGGGGCCGGCTGTGGCCGCCATGGCGCCTGCTGCTGTGGCTGCGGCGGCTGCCACGATGTCCACTGTTCCGACGGACTCTGCGGAGGACCGTACTGCTGGGGTTGCTGGGGTTGCTGGGGTTGCTGGGGCCGCTGAGGAGACTGGGGTTGTTCGGGAGGCGTCGGAGGCTGCTGGGTCGGCGGGGCGGGCATGGGCGTCCCCGACAGGAAGGCCTCGGCCATCGAGTCCTGCGCGAAGGTGCGCGGCGCCGCCGTTCCTCCGGGCGGTGTGGGGGGCCGTTGCGGGCCCGAGTGTCCAGCCCAGGGCGCATGGTGGGGACCGGTGGGCTCGTGCGGCCTCGGCGCCTCGACGGCGTAGGGCGTCGGAGGAAGCGCTCCCTGTCCCGGATAGCCCGGCACACCGCCGGGCGGGGTGCCCTGACCGTGTCCGGGCACGTCGGAGAACCAGCCACCGGACGGAGCTGGCTGCGGACCGCTGGCGCCCCCGCTCGGGAAGCCCTGACCGGCAGGGGGCTGAGGGCTGCTGGGCCCGCCCTGCTGGCCGTACGGGTACTGAGGACCGCTCGGGAGGTCCCGGTCAGCGGCGGACTGCGGCCCGCTGGGCGCCCCTTGCGGGCCGTAGGGCTGCTGCCCGCCCGAGAAGGCCTGCGGCCCGCTCGGCGCCGCGTTCCCCCACTGCCGGGCGTCGTGGCCGCCGGACGGTGAGACGTCGTCCCCCTGGCCCCGCTGTCCGGCCCCCGCATGCGGGGCACCGCCCTGACCAGCGGCGGGCTGCGGCCCGCTCGGCGCCGCGTCATCTCCCTGCTGACCGTACGGGTGCACCGCTCCCTGGCCCGGGTACGGGGTGTGCGGGAAGGGCTGCTGGCCACCGGGTGGCGCGCCCCGCCCCGGCCACCGCACGGTGTCCTGGCCGGCGGCGGCCTGCGGCCCGCTCGGCGCCGCGTTCCCCCACTGCCGGGCGTCGTGGCCGCCGGACGGGGCGGGCTGACCGTGCACCGGCCCGGCGTACCGTCCCGGTTCTCCCCACGGCGCCTGCTGCGGGCCTCCCTGAGCGGGGTCCCCGTGCACGGGAGCCCCCGGCTGCCAGCCGGTCGGGTTCCCGGCGTCCGGCGGCGCGACCGGGTTCCCCCGGACGTCGCGCTCCTCCCGGGCCTCCTGCTCCCCGGAAGGGTCCTCCCGTTCCGGGTCGGGTCGTTGCTCCACGGCTACTCCCCTCCTTCGACGCGGGTTCGGACCGGCCCGGCGCCGTCCACCGAACGGTCCAGGGCCTCGGCTGCCACCAGCTGCACGGTCCGGTGGGTGGCCTCACCGATGAACCTGGGGCGCACGACCGTGCCCTGCGCCAGGTGCCGGTCGTGCGGCAGGACGATGACGCCCGCGCCGCTCTCGGCGATGATCCTGGTCGTGCGGGCCACGTCGAACCCCGGGTCCTCGCGCCGCCGCTCGTCGAAGACGACCACCACGGTCCGCCGCACCTCGTCCTGTCTGCCGTCCGCGACCAGCAGGTCCAGCTCGCGCCCGACCCGGAGCGCGGCCTCCCGGGTCGCGCGGACCACGCGCACGCGTGCGTGGGCGGCCCCGCCGACGGCCTCCACGAACGCACCGCCCGACTCCCCCGCCACGAGGGTCACCCCGAAGAACCGCGAGATCGGCAGCAGCCCGGACATGTAGGCCCCGGCCCCGCCCGGAGCGGCCCGCACCGCCCACAGGTGCTCGTTGACCTCGCCGAGGCTGGCGCACACCGACTCGAAACCGGTGGGGTCCACCCCGTCCAGGTCGCCGGGCTCGTCCAGGCCCAGCCGCTCGGCCAGCGACGGCGCCCGGCCGGTGGCGTCCACGGCCAGCACCCGGTCGTGGCGGAAGTGCGCCAGCGAGCGGGCGACCAGGGCGGTCACCACCGACGCGTCGGCGCCCGACCCCAGGTCGTCCACGACGATCCGGCGCCCTGTCGAGGTGGGGCGCTGCAACCGCCTCCCCAGCTCGATGGTGTCGGCCACCTCGTCCGCCGCCCGGAACGGGCGCAGCGCGGCCCGGCCGACGCGGCGCACCCAGCGGTCGCCGGGCACAGGCCGAGTCCCGGAGGCGGCCGGAGCGGCTCCGGCCGGTGAGGTCCCGGTCGGGGCCTGCGTCTGTGAGGCGTTCATCGTCCCCCCGCTCAGAAGGTCGTGAGGAGGCGCTGGAAGGTGCCGAACGCGCCGATCGCCAGGGGCACCAGCACGACGACGGCGACCGCCTCGAACCTGCTGGTGACACCGCGCAGCCGCGCCCGCACGTGCTCGGGCTGCTCGATCGACAGCACCACCGCGGGGACGGCCGCCACCGCGACCGTGATCCCCAGCGCGGGCCACACCCCCCAGGGCACGGCCTCGGACCAGGCGAGGAGGAAGGCCACCAGCACCACGAGGCTCGCGGCGACGAGCACCGACTTCTGCGCGACCAGCGGGAACAGCCGGGCCCGGCTGGCCACCACCAGGGCGAGCACCACCGACAGCCCCGCCGTCCACCAGTCGAAGTGGGTGGCCAGGCCGATCCCCGCCGTGGCCGCGGACACCGCCACCGCGATCGTGGCGATCACCAGGCTCCGGTGGGCGCCCGCCACCGAGGTGAGCACGTCGCTCCGGGTCACCGCGTCCCCGGAGCTGCGCCGGTCGTCCAGGACCGCCAGCCCGGAGAACATCAGCGCCAGGCGGAGCAGCAGGCTCAGCAGCACCACGCAGGCCACCGCCATGATGACGGCGACCTGGTAGGCGGGCAGGCCCAGCGCCGCGCCCACCGACCACACGGCCGCCAGGGCGAGCCCGACTCCGCCGCCGGTGAGGCCGCCCCGGCCCAGACCCGAGGTGAGCCCGAGCAGCAGGACCAGGCCCGCGACCAGGGCGGCGCCGCCGCCCCAGCGGACCCACTCGGGCCAGCCGAACTGGTCGCAGGCCAGCCACAGGACCAGTCCGCCGACCGCGGCACCGCTGATCGCCAGCGCCGTGCCCAGGGGCTCCCGCCAGGTCGGGCCGATCGACGCGCCGACCGTCACCAGCACGGCGGCGACCGCGGCCAGTCCGACGAGGCCGCCGCTCCCGGAGGAGTACCCCTGCACGATCCAGGCCGCGCCCACGGCGAGGAAGACCAGCGAGACGGTGGCGGTCCAGCGGGCCGCCACCGGGTTCCAGCGTCCCTGGTGGTCGTCCAGGGCCATCGAGACCGCCTCGGGGACCTCGTGCACCACCGGGGCGGGCACCGGTTCCTCAGCCCGGACCAGCCGCAGCACCGCGCCGTCGGTGACCTGCCGTTCCGCGAGCGTGGTGTCGCCCTCCAGGACGATCCCGGAGGCGGTCACCAGGTGCCGCAGTTTGGCGGGGTTCTCCACCTGGTCGCCGAGGAGGTCGAGCACCTCGGGCATGAGGGCGCCCACGGGTTCGCTCGCGGGCAGGACGGCGTCGACCCTGCGCTCCTCGCCGACGAGGGTCACGCGGCTCCAAGCGGTCATTGCCTTCCCATCCTCGCTCCTGCGTTGCCGGTGGCGCCCGGCCACCGCTCTCGTGTCCGGGGCCGGGCCCCGGGATTCGGTCGTGCCCTCCCACCGGACGGCGTGGAGGCTTCCGACGGCGCCGCTAGCCGGGCACGTCGCTGACGGCGATGCGCTCCAGGTAGCCGTTGCCGATGAGCCAGCGGATCGTCGGGACGGGGGGCACCTCGGTGAACCCGGCCGTGTCGAGGGTGAAGCGGACGCCGCCGCCGGGGTTCTCCCCGTTCGCGGGAGCGGTGGTCGCGCTCACCTGGAAGGGGTGGATGACCCGGTAGCGGTGGTAGAGGTCCTCGCCGTCGGGGCCGGTGCGGGCGTGGTCGGGCAGGCCCCGCTCCCCGAAGGAGGTCCCGTCGGGGAACAGGTAGCGGCCGCTCTCCTGGCCGAAGGCGTCCACGACGTCGCCGACCGCGAGTCCGTGCAGGTAGGAGCCGCCGCTGCGCTCCCGCAGACTCTCGCGCACCGTGGTGACCAGCTCCGCCGCGGCCTCGGCGGTCTGCTGCTCCTCGGCCTGGGTGAGGACGGTCGGCTCGGGCTCGGTGGTGGCCAGCTCCTGGTAGAGCCAGCGGGACGCCTCGTCCTCGGTGGTGAACTCGGGGCCGGGGCGGCCCTGGTCGAAGTCCATGACCGCGGCGGACAGGTAGCCCTCCGCGTCCTGGCTGAGCAGGTAGTAGCTGTCGAGGGTTCCGGGCTCGGGACGGGGGTCGCCCGGGAGCACGTACAGGCTCTCGGGGACCCCGGCGGCGTCCAGCTCCCCACGCAGGTCGTCGAGCGTGACCTGAGCGCCGACCCAGTCGCCCGGAATGGGCGGGACGGCGTTGTTGGCCGGTCCGGACGCCTGCTGCTCCTGCTCCACCCGCTGGGTGCTGAGCTGGTTGCTGACGAAGGACCAGCCGACGGTGCCGGCGCAGATGACCGCGGCGAGGCAGGCGCTGATCGCCACCTTGCCGAAGTTCTCGTCCAGGCGGCGCCTGGTGCGCTGGCCGCCGAAGAGCACCGCCTCGCGCAGGCGCTGTCGGCGCACGGCGACGGACTCCAGCAACTGGCTGTCGTAGTCGCGTGCCAACCGTGCTCCTCACTGCCTCTCGTGTGCGGTCCGTCCCGCGGGTCCGGTCAGATGTTCATGACCGCGCTGTTGGCGCGGCTCAGGGTCTCCTGCGCGGTGGAGTCGTTGGTGGACAGCGTCTCGCGCACGAGCCGGATGATCTCGCGGACCTCGTTACCGGCGTTGTGCCACTTGAGCTCCTTGGAGCTGTACTCCTCGGACACTCCGGTGGCCTCGAAGTCGGCCATGGCCTGGCTGACGTCGGTGTCGTGCTCGCCGATCAGGGTCTCGAGGCGGTTCGTGATCGACTGGATGTTGCCCTGGGCCTCCTGGGAGGCACCGAGATCGTAGGCGTTGTTGCTCATGGATGCTCCTTCGGGGGGTCAGGGGATCAGCGGAACTTGGCGGCGTCGAAGTTGGCCGAGCCCATGCTCTGGTTCGCGTCGTCGGCCATGGTCTGGTCACCGGTGACGAACGCGGTGTTCATGCCGGTCTGGCCCTCCTGGATGGAGCCGAGGCCCGCACGCAGGTCCGCGGTGATGGCGTCGGCCCTCAGCTTGAAGGAGTCGAACGCGGCCTTGCCCGCACCGTCGAACTTGCCGGACAGGGGCTCGGCGGCCTGGACGAGTTGCTGGATGAGGCTGCTCAGCTCATCACCGGTGGTACCGGTGCTCTGGGACAGGGTGGTCAGGGTGCTGTCGCCGATCTGCCAACGTGACAACTTTTCACCTGCTTTCCTCGGGGGTCCTCGCGAGGCTGTTCGCCTCCCGTGGGGGAGGACGCACGCGGAGTGCCCGTGGTTCGGACGAAGATCCGCGGCCGGGCAACGGACTGGATCCCCCCATAGGGGAGGATCTGCATCATACAAGTGGCCTCTGACCGAGGAACAGGGACGATCCCCGCCTGTGGACGACGGCCGGCGAACGGCCCGAAGACCTCCGGCGGACCTGTCGGGCCCGCCCGCGTGCCGGGGCCTCCGAGGCGGGCGCCCGGGATACGGCCGCACCCTTCCCCCCGTCGGCGCGTGGCCGTATCCGGCCAATCCGGACGCGGTCACGGCACCGGACGAAGGCCCTCCGCCGGCGCCTCACCGCAGCTCCGGACGTGCTCACGGGGCCCGGTGCCCGGCCCCGCGACGTGTGCGCGGACCCGCGCCCCGCCGGGCACTTCCCGGGGAGACGGGGGTTTCCCGCTCCGCGGACCCGGTGAAACCATCAGCGGGGAACGGGCGTCAGACTCTGGTGTCCGCGCCGCCCGCGCGGGCCGGGGGCCGCACCGCGCCACCGAGCCCGCTCCCCGGCGGCCGGGGCCCGACGGCACTCCGGACCCGCACGGCACGAAAGGAGCACCACGTGTCCCAGTGGAACATCCAGCCCGCCGCGGTGGGCGGCGTACTGACGACCGTCGCCGGACACCTCGGCGAGGAGGGCGGCGGCGACGGCCTCATCGGCGTCATGCAGAAGGTCGAGGAGCACCTCGTCGACTCCGGCGACCACGCCAAGAGCCCCGTCATCGGCATGGCCCTCGGCGAGTTCGCCGAGCACTACTTCGCGACCATGAGCGAGATGGCGGGCCTGACCGTCTCCGCCGTCTCCGGGGCCAGCGAGGCCACCACCCACTACGTCAACGGCGACCTCGACATGGCCGCGGAGTCGCAGGCCAGCGCCGGGGTCATCCCCGAACCGGAGCCGGAGCCGGCGCCCGCTCCCACGGGCGGCCGCGACCAGGCCGTCTGACCGGCACCGATCCGCCGGGACCGCGCGCCGTCCCCCGGACACGCGCGATTCCGCCCCCACGACATGTACGGCATCTGGGAAGCGCCACGGCCCCCGCCCCCGCCCGCAGCCTCCCCACACACAGGCAACGGTGACGACTTTGTCCGACGAAGGTCTGATCGACCCCAGTGCGTTCCCCATCCCCGACACCCTCACCTACCTCCTGGACTCGGCGGCGGCCAAGCTCAAGACCGACGGCACCGACCTCACCGACACCGCGGGCGACATCACCGGCGCGTGGGCGGGCCTGGAGGGCATCTACTCCGCACCCGAGTCCGCGACGCTGTTCAACGTCCTGAACCCGCTCACCGGGGACGCCGACGAGGTGTCGTCGGCGCTGTCCAGCGCCTCCGGCGCGCTGATCGACTTCGCCGAGAAGGCGCGCGACATCAAGAACCGCTGGTACACGCTGCGCGGCGACTCCTATGCCTTCCTCCAGAGCATCGACTACGGGCGCGACGAGGACTGGAACGAGGGCAGCGGCATGCTCTGGTGGAAGGAGGAGAGCCCCAAGGTCGCCGAGCACAACGCCCTGCACGACCGCGCCGCCGCGCTCGAGTACGAGTTCAAGGAGGCCGAGCGCACGTGCGCGAACGCCATCACCGCGCTCTTCGGCGGCACCACCTTCATCGCCCAGAAGGCCGACGGCAGCGTCACTCCGGGTGAGGGCGAGTTCGTCTACGGCTTCGACGCGCCCCTCGAAGGCGTCGAGATGGAGTGGGGAGCCCCCCAGACCAGCGACTACGCCTGGTACACCGACGCCACGGACGCCGTCGGGGACTACGTGGTGGGCATGGCCGAGGACCTCGGCGGCATGGTCGGGGCGCACGGCCCCGAGGGCTGGTTCTCCGGTTCGTGGGGCGACAACCTCTGGGAGTACTGGGGCGGCACCGTGGAGGGCCTCGGCTCCCTCGTGGGCGCGTCCCGGGACGAGAACGGCAACTGGGGCTGGTCCCTGGAGACCGCCGGGAACGCCTGGACGGAGGCGGCCCACTCGGTGGTCCCGTGGCGGGAGTGGGGCGACCGGCCCTGGTACGTCATCGGGACCGCGGCGCTCAACATCGGCGCCACGGTGGGCGGCGTCCTGCTGACCGCCACCGGCGTGGGCGCGGTCGTCGGCGTCCCGCTCCTGGCCTGGCGCGGGTCGCGGATCCTGGACGGGGTCAACGGCGGCCGTACGGACGCCGACCTGCCCGACGGTGGCGAGGTGGACATCCAGACCCTCATGTCGCGCATGCCCGACTTCGGCGACGGGTCCGTCCAGCAGGTGGACCTCAGCAGGCTCGCCGACCTGGACCTGGACCAGGGCGAGTTCGGCCGGATGGCCGAGGCCCTGCAGCGGCTCAACAACCCCGGCGGAGGCGGCGGCGCCTCCCCCGACCTGCCCGACGACAGCAACAGCCGCACGGTCCCGGTCGACGACACCGACGGAGTCGGCGCCGACAACGGGTCCGCGCCGCGCGGGAACACCGTGCCCGGGGACGACCCCGAGGGCACGGACCGGCGCGGGACGTCGGGGCAGGACCGCGACGACGCGGAGGGTGACGGCGCCGACCAGGACGCCGAGGAGCCGACCTACCCGACCACCGAGCTGCTCGACTCCAGCCAGGACTTCCTCGACGGCGTCGACGCCGAGTCCGTCCGGGGCCTGCGCGAGGGGATGGACGGCCAGGAGAACGACTGGGTGACCTCGCAGGTCCCCGACGACGTCTCCTCGGTCAACGACACCCCGGTCCAGCGCTACGAGTCCGAACCCTCCCGGACGGAGGCCGGGAACGAGCGCCCCGAGGAGCTCGTCCTCGCGGGCCGGGGAGAGCACGAGATCGCCGAAGGGGCGGACGGCGAACGCGTCGACGCCCGCCACGACACCACGGTCACCGACAGCTCCGGTGACGGCACCACGCCCCGGGAGACCCCGACGAGCACGGGCGGCACCGACGTCATCGACTCCGGGAACGGCCGCAGCACCACCGGAACGCTCCTCGGCGGCGGTGGCAACGGCGGTGGCGGAGGCAACGGCGGTGGCGGAGGCAACGGCGGTGGCGGAGGCAACGGCGGTGGCGGGGACATCCCTCGCACCCCGAGCGGTTCTGATTCACCGGGCCGAGGGGACGGTTCCGACCAGGGGGATGGGCAGCCGCAGACCCGCACCAAGCCCGTACCCGACGAGACGATCAACCCCGGAGACGACCTCCACCCCGGCCCCAAGGAGGCGTTCGGGACCGATCGGACTCTCGCCCCGAACACGGTCTACGAGATCCCGGATACGCCCCATCGGCCCGGCGCGACGTACGTCACCAACGCGAAGGGCGAGATCGTCGAGGTCCACACCAAGTTCGGCAAGCCGGGGAACTGGAACTGGGACCTCCGCGACCCCCAGCCCAACGCCACCTACCATGTGGGCGACCACACCTTCAGGACGGACTCGGAGAGCCGGACGGTGTCCGCTGAGGGGCCGATCCAGCACGGTTCCGCCTTCCGTGGCGCCGACCAGACCCCGACCGGGCACGTGGGCCGGGACGAGTACCGGGAGCTGAACAAACAGAACCAGGAGCAGTCGGCCGACGACGTACTCGAAGACGACATCGAGATCTACGAACAGGTCGGCTGGGACGGCGGACACCTGTTCGCCAACGAGTTCGGCGGCGGCTCGGAGAAGATCAACCTCGTTCCCATGCTGAGGACCCTCAACCGCGGGAACGGGGCCCCGGGTGCCTGGGACGGCAGTTGGCGAGAGATGGAGAGCGGTTGGGAGAGCATCCTGAAGGCGGATCCCGACGCCGACATCCAGGTCTCCGTCTCCTGCTCCTACTCGGACAATCCGACGCTGCGTGGGACCCCCGAAAGCATTGAAGTGAGATACACCGTCAACGGTGGCGAACCCGTCACACGAACGTTCGACAACCAGCCACCCCTGGCCGATTAGGAGCAGAATGGATATCCAGAAGGAACAGGAACTCCTCCAGAAGATCGGTGTTCTGCTCTTGGACGCGGTCCCCGCCGGATGGCAGGAGATCGTCTGCACCATGTCGGCTCTCGGCAACATCGCCGAATGCGAGACCCACGTGACCGACGAGAGCGGTCAGACCAGCCGCCTGCTGGAACCCATGGGCTTCTCCCACAACATCCTCAAGCTCAGGAAAGCCGTGTACCAGCCCGGCAAGGGCAGCTGGTACACGGCCACGTACAAGATCACTCCCCCGGGCTCCTACCACGTCGACTACGACTACGACAACGAACCGGTGTTCCGCGGACCGGCGCCGAGCGCGCACATCTACGCGCTCGACCTGGAGTACTACCCACGCGACGAGGCGCTGGTTCCGGCATGGCTGCGTGAGAAGAGCCAGGAAGCAGAGGACTAGCCGGAAACGTTGCTGGTGTGAACCAAGGGGTTTCCTCCGTGATGATCTTGTACTTATAGCGAGGTTGGACGTTCGAGGCGCGCTATAAGTACAAGATCACGCTGGTCAGTGCCGGAGTGGTGAACCTTTTCGGTCACCGCGCTGGGCAGTTGCACGCCCGGCCGCCGACCGGGGGCGTCCCCGTCCGCCCGGGAGAACGGCGCCCCGGGAGCGAACCGCGCGGGCGCTCCGGGGATCCCACCCTCCCAGTACCGCCCTCCCCCGGAGTGTTGAGGAGATCCCTTGAGCCACGACGCGGTCGCCCTTCTGGCCAGCCCTCCCGACCGGCGCGCCCTGACCAAGGCCCTGGTCGCCGCCGGACCGGACCTTCGGGTGCGGTTCGCGGCCGACGGCGCCGTGGTCGAACTGCTCGACGCCGGGGGCCGCCTGGTCGCCGCCATGCAGGCGGCCCAGCGCCTGGCCCTGTCCGCCGAGGCCGAACGGCTCCTGGCCGACGGCATGGTCGACGACCTGCCCGCCCAGCCCTACTGGGTGGAGGCCCGCGGCGCCGAGCTCGCGGACACCGACACCGCCGGGGCCGTCGGACGCTTCGTCCGCGACCTCGCGGACCGGCTCGGCGGCGTCGTGTGGGAGCCCGAGNCTTCCTGGACGGCTCCACCGACCACCCGGCCGTCACCGCCCGCACCGACAGGGCCGTGGTCGTGGTGCAGGACCGCCCCCTGGTCCCCATGTCCCCCTGGCTCGTGGACACCGTCGCCGCCCACGGGCGCGAGGGCCTGCGGCTCCAGGTCGTCACCCCCTCCACCAGCCGCATCACCCACGCCCTGCGCTCGGTGCTGGTCAACCCCACCGCCCGCTGGGTGGTCCAGGCCCCCGACGGCGCCTACTACGACGGGTTCTCCGGGGTGCCCCTGGTCTGGGACGAGGAGGAGGCCTTCGTCCTGGACCGGAGCGCCCGCGCCGAGGACGGGCCGCACGAGGCGTTCCGCGCCCGGACGGAGGAGACCGGTTCCCACCTGCTCGTCGAGCTGAAGGCGGAGCACCCCGCCGACAACGGCCTGGTCCTGGGCGAGGCCGCCGAACTGCTCGCCGAGCGCCTGGGCGGTCGCGCCCCCGCGCTCTGGGGCACCAGCGAACCCCTCCCCCAGGAGTGGAACCGGGCGGCGCTGACCCGGCTGTGCCGCGAACGCGCGCCCGGGCAGACCTGGTTCGTGTTCACCGGCCCGCCCGAGAGCGTGCGCGAGGAGGGCGTGCTCCCCTTCAGCGGCACCCAGCGGGTGATGCGCACCGCGCACGGGGTGCGCGAGAGCGTCTCGTTCGCGGTGGCCCGGCCCGCGGGCGAGGAGCACGACCTGGACGCGCTGTCGTCGGTGGTCCGCACGCTCACCGAACGCGACGTCCTGCGGACCATGACGGTGCAGCGCGCGGCCGGACGGCCCGACCTGACCCACGAACCGCGCTGGTCCGGCCTCCCCCTCCCGGTCGGCCTGGCCGTCGGGGTGGAGGGGGTCTCCTCGATCGGCACCGACCGGGCGCTGTCCGCTCCGGTGCGCGGGGTGCCGTTCGGCCCGCCGCTCACCCCCTCGGTCTGGTACCGGGTCGGGGACGGCACCGAGCCGGACGGCTGGCAGCGCTTCCGCGGGCTCATGGACCACCTGCACCCCGACAGCGCCCGCACGGGCTGACCTCCGGCCGCCGTCGGGCGCGCGGCCGGGCCGCGGCGGAACCGCCCGTACGCGAAAAGCCCCCCTGACACCGTCTTCGATAGGATTTTTCCGCACCCCCCGCGCAGCCCCCGCGCCCTCGTCTTCCCATCCCTGCGCCGAGAGGAAAGCCGATGAGCCTTCGCGTCGTGCACCGGCCGACACGAACCGTGCATCCCACTCCGGTCCAGGAACCGCACGAGGTGGAGGCCCCGCCGACCCTCCCCGACGGCAACGCCCAGGGCAACCCGCTGATGACCATCCTGCCGATGGTCGGCATGCTGGCGTCGATGACCATCATGATGGTCATGCGCAACCCGGCCTTCATCGCGCTGGGCGGCGTCCTCCTCGTGGTGGCCCTCCTCGCCGCCGTGGTCATGCTCTTCTCCCGGCGCGGCCAGGTCGCCCGGCAGCGCCGCAACCAGCGCGAGCTGTACCTCCAGTACCTGGAGGAACTGCGCGAGGAGCTCACCGCCTGGGAGCAGGGCACCCGCGCCCACGCCAGGCTGCTCGACCCGCCGCCCGAGGCCCTGTACGACGTCATCCGCGACCCCACCCGGCTCTGGGAGCGCCGCCGCAGGCACCGCGACTTCCTGCGGGTGCGGGTGGGCACCGGCCTGACCGAGGGCCGCCCCCTCCGGCTCGCCGAGCAGGGCACCGCCCTCATGCCCACCGACCCGTTCATGCTCTCCGAGGCGCAGGCCGCCATCCGGCGGTTCGCCTCGGTCCCCGAGATGCCGCTGACCCTGCCCCTGGACATGGCCGGGAACGTCAGCGTGATCGGCGAGCGCGAGGACGTGATGCGCGTGGTGCGCGCCCTCGCCGCCCAGTTCGGCGCCTTCCACGCCCCCGAGGACGCCGGGTTCGCGGTGTCCTACCCCGCGGACAGGGCCGGGGACTGGTCCTGGCTGCCGTGGCTGCCCCAGGCCCTGGACCCGCAGCGCCGCGAGGGCGGCGCCGCCGTCCGCCTGATCGCCCCCGACCCGGTCAGGCTGGGCGGCCTGCTCGCGGACGAGCTGCGCTCGCGCACCGACTTCGCCTCCGAGGTCCGCCGCGGCATGGGCAAGCGCGAGGCGTACCGGATGCTGCGAAGGCTCCTGGTCGTCCACGACACCCACGGCGACGTGGCCGCCGAGCTGGTGCGGCCCGACCACGCCGTGGACCCCGTCGACCTGGGCGTCACCGTGCTGCACCTGGTGTCCCGCCAGATCGACGAGCCCGGCGACGTGAACGTGCGCGTCACGGTCACCGGCGACCAGGTCCGCGTCGAGGAGCTGCGCGGCGCCGACCCCGCGGTCACCACCGGCACCGTGGACGACGTCTCCGACGCCACCCTCACCGGCCTGGCCCGCATGCTGGCCCCGCTGCGCCTGTCCCCGGAGTCGATCGAGGAGACGGCCCAGGAGGGCGGCAGCGTCGACTTCCCCGCGATGATGGGCGTCCAGGACCCCGGTGCCATGGACGTGCGGCGTCTGTGGGCGCCGCGCAGCGAGCGGGCGTTCCTGCGGGTGCCCATCGGCGTGGACGACATGGGCCAGCCCGTCGTGCTGGACCTCAAGGAGTCCGCCCAGCTGGGCATGGGGCCGCACGGCCTGTGCGTGGGCGCCACCGGTTCGGGCAAGAGCGAGATGCTGCGCACCCTCGTGCTGGCGCTGGCCGCCTCGCACCCGCCCGAGCGGGTGAGCATGGTCCTGGTCGACTACAAGGGCGGCGCCACGTTCGCCCCGTTCGAGGACATGCCGCACGTGGCCGGGGTGATCACCAACCTGGAGGACGACGCCGCGCTGATCGAGCGCGTGTACGCCAGCCTGTCCGGCGAGGTGCAGCGCCGCCAGCAGGTGCTGCGCGACGCCGGGAACGTGTCCAACATCGGCGACTACACCTACAAGCGCGGGCACGACCCGAGCCTGCCGCCGCTGCCGCACCTGCTGGTGATCATCGACGAGTTCGGCGAGCTGCTCACCGCCCGCCCCGACTTCATCGAGCTGTTCCTGTCCATCGGCCGCATCGGGCGCAGCATCGGCGTGCACCTGCTGCTGTCCAGCCAGCGCATCGAGGGCGGCAAGCTGCGCGGCCTGGACACCTACCTGTCCTACCGGCTGGGCCTGCGCACCTTCTCCGAGGAGGAGAGCCGCACGGTCCTCAACACCCCCGACGCCTTCCACCTGCCGTCCCTGCCCGGGTTCGGCTACCTGAAGGTGGACACCAGCGTCTACCAGCGCTTCAAGGCGGGGTACGTGTCCGGCGCCTACCGCGGCCCGGTGGCCGAGGAGGAGCCCGCCGAGGGCACCCCGTCGGTGCGCCGCTACACCGCCTACAACGCCGACGCGGAGCCGACGGAGGCCGCGGCCTCGGGGTCCTCCGGCGAGGACGTGCCCATGCCCTCCCGCACGGTGGGACCGACCCTGCTGGACGTGATGGTCGGCCAGTTCGGCAGGCACGGCGAGCAGACCCGGGAGATCTGGCTGCCGCCCCTGCCGTCCGCGACCACGCTGGACGCGGTGGCGGGCGAGCCGGAGGAGGGCGACCGCGGGCTGCGGCTGCCCGGCGGACACGAGGCGATGCGCGTGCCGCTCGGCCTGCTGGACGACGCCACCAAGCAGTGGCAGGGCGTGTGGAAGCTCGACCTGACCGCGTCCGGCGGCCACGCCGCGGTCATCGGCGGGCCGCAGAGCGGCAAGACCACCCTCCTGCGCACGCTGGTGCTGTCGCTGGCGCTCACGCACACCCCCGCCCAGGTGGCCGTGTACTGCCTGGACCTCATGGGCGGCGGCATGCAGGCCCTGGCGGCGCTGCCGCACGTGGGCGGCGTGGCGGTGCGCACCGACGCCGAGCGGGTGCGCCGCACGGTGGAGGAGATCCAGGGGATGCTCGAACACCGCCAGACGGTGTTCCGCGAGCGCGGGATCGACTCGGTCTCCCAGCTGCGCCGGATGCACGCCCGCGGCGAGGTCCCCGAGCTGGCCAGCGCCGACGTGGTGTTCGTCGTGGACGGCTTCGGCGCGCTGCGCAAGGACTTCGAGGACATCGACCCGATCGTGACCGAGCTGCTCCAGCGCGGCGGCGGGTTCGGCGTCCACGTGGTGGCCGGGATGCTGCGCTGGAACGACGTGCGCATCGCCGCCCAGTCCAACTTCGGGCAGAAGGTGGAGCTGCACCTCAACGACGCGTCGGAATCCACGATCGACCGCAAGCTCTCCGAGACGATCAGCGCCAAGACCCCCGGCCGGGTGCTGACCGACGCCGAGCTGTTCGGCCAGGCGGCGCTGCCCCGGTTCGACGGGGTGGCCGACAACGACAACCTGGGCGAGGTCGTGGAGAAGGCCGTGCGCGCGGTGGACCGGTCCTGGCGGGGCGCGCGTGCGCCCCAGGTGCGGATCCTGCCGCACCGGCTGTCCGCCCGCACCCTGCCCACGGCGGAGTCCGAGCCCAAGGCGGTGCCGATCGGCGTGGACGAGCGCGCCCTGGAGCCGGTGCTGCTCGACCTGTTCGAGCGGGACCAGAACCTGCTCGTCATGGGTGACGGCGAGTGCGGCAAGACCAACCTGCTGCGGCTGGTCGCCGAGGGCCTCGTGGCGCGCTACTCCTCGGACGAGGTGGTGTTCGCGGTGATGGACCCGCGCCGGACCCTGCGTGGCGTGGTGCCCGAGGAGTACATGGGCGGGTACGCGAGCAACCCCCGCGTGTGCGCGGGGCTGGCGGGCGGCGTGGCCAAGGAGGTCGAGGGCCGCCTGCCCGAGGACGGGGACCTGGACTCCCTGGAGCCGGGCTCGTTCAAGGGCCCGCGCATCGTGGTGCTCGCCGACGACTACGACGTGCTCACCACGGCGGGCCAGAAGCCGCTGGCGCCGTTCGTCCCGTTCGTGCCCAACGGCCGCGACATCGGCCTGCACTTCGTGGTGGCGCGCCGGGTGGCCGGTGCGGGGCGCGGGATGTACGACCCGCTGGTGCAGGCCATGCGCGAGATCGGCACGAGCGCCCTGGTGATGTCCGGCGACCGGAGCGAGGGCCAGATCCTGCCCCGGGTCTACGCGGCCAAGCAGCCCCCCGGGCGCGGCAAGTGGGTGACCCGCGGCGGATCGTCGCGGCTGGTGCAGACCGCGCTGCGCGACCCCTACGACGACGCACAGGCCTGACGCCGCACAGGCACGACGACACACGGCAGGAGAGCCATGCAGTCCCCGTACCAGCCCTCCGGCTCACCGGCGGAGAACGAGCCCCCGCGGCAGCACCCCGGGGACGACGGCCGGTCCGTGCCCCCGGCCCCCTACGCGACGGTCGGCTGGCAGGACCCGGCCGCGCGGTCGGGCGGCCAGCCGGGGTTCCCGGCCGGAGCACGACCGGACGGCCAGCCCGGAACGCGCCCGGAGGCGCAGCCGGGAGTCCAGCCCGGGGCGCAGCCGGGGTTCCAGCCCCCCGCGGTCCCCGCCTACCCCGCGCCCGCCCAGGGGCTTCCCCACCAGTCCCCCCACGCCCACGGGCAGCAGGGGTACTACCCGCACCCGCAGAACTGGCTCCCGCCGGCGATCACCGACCCGGGGCAGTGGAGTCCGCACAACCCCGGGGTCGGGCTCGCCGAGACGGGCGTGCGTTTCGTGGCCCGGTGCATCGACACGGCCGCCTTCTTCCTGCTCTGGTTCGTCATGATGATGGTGGGCACCGGCGTCAGTGTGGCCCTCGGCGGAGGCGAGATCGAGGGCGGCGCCTCGAACGTCTTCGTGGGGTTCTACGTCTTCAACTTCTTCCTGCTGCCCATCGCGCTGGAGTGGTTCCAGGTCCGCGTGTGGGGACGGTCGGTCGGCAAGATGATCCTGGGCCTGTGGGTGGTGCGCTCCGACGGAAGCGGGCGGGTCACGGCGGGCCGCGCGTTCGTCCGGGCGCTGCTCTACGCGCCCGGGCACACCAACCTGGTCAACTGGCTCCTGCCGTGGTCGGTCACCAACGTCCTCTGGCAGCTGCGCGACAAGAGCCTGCGCCAGTGCCTCCACGACAGGGCGGCAGGCACGGTGGTCGTCCAGGTCCGCCGCTAGCGGCCCGGGGGGACGAACGGCCCGAAAACACCCTTGGACCCCGAACCGCCCGCTGGTACCTTCGCGCAATGACGCGATTCGTGGGGCCCCTCATCGGCGCGGGTTTCGGCCTCGCCTTCGTCCTGGCCAACTCCGGGCCGCCGCTCGACCCCGCCGTCGCCCTCGTGCTGCGGGTGTTCGCGGTCGCGGCGCTCGTCGGGGTGGTCGCGCTGACGGTGGTCACGGGCCGCAGGACCGGTCCCGACGCGGAGCCGGACCCCGAGGGGCCGCGGATGCGGTTCGACGCCTTCTACGGCGTGGTCGTGCTGCTGGAGCTGGTCCTGCTCTTCGGCGGCATCCAGGTGCTGCGCGCCCTGGACGCGCCCGTGCAGGCCAACGTCGCCTGGATCGCCCTCGCCGTCGGGCTTCACTTCCTCCCGCTGTCCCGGCACTGGCGGACCCGCTCGCTCCTGGGCGTCGCCGCCTACATGTCGGTGCTCGGCGCCGTGGGACTGGCGATGGCCCTCACCGGGCACCCCGACTGGGTGCCCCTCGTCAGCGGCGTGGTCACCGGGCTGGGCATGCTGACCGGGCTCCTGGTCGGTCTGCTGGTCCCCCTCGTGACCGCCACGGGCAGGTCCGGCCCGGCCTCCGCCGACACCGCGACGACGCCCTCGCCGTAGGTGCGGGGGCGGCGCCCCCGCGCCCGGCCTACTCCGTCCCGGACCCGTCCAGCCCGAAGAACGGCAGGCACGGCTCCAGGCCCGTCACGGTGACCGGGACGGTGCGGTGCGCCGCCCAGTCCGGCCCGGTCAGCCGGTAGTGGTTCTCCACCACCCGCTTCCCCCTGACCTCGACCAGGTCGAACCCGTTCCTCCGGTACCCCAGGCGTTCGGCGACCCTCTCCGAGGCCGTGTTGCCCTCGAACACCGACGACACCGCGGCCACGGCCCCCAGCCCCTCGAAGGCCAGGTGCAGCACGGCGGCGCGCATCTCGGTGCCGATCCCCCTGCCCTGGTGGGCTCTTCCCAGCCACGATCCGGTGCCCACCTGGCGCGTGACCGCGAAGTCGCGCGCCCGCATGTCCTGGATGCCCACCACGGCGCCCTCGTGGACCACGACGAGGTTGAGGCCCCAGTCCCGCGGCTTCCACGAGGCGAGGACCCCCAGGTTGTGCTGCACCACGCCGAGCGCGAGCTCGTCCGGCGGCTGGTCGGTCCACGGTTCGACGAAGGGCATCGCGTCCGGGTCGTGGATACCCCCGACCGCGGCCTCGGCCAACTGGCCGAGGTCGTCGAAGGACGGGATCCGCAGTTCGAGGCGGGGTGTGGTCAGCCGCAGGCCCAGAGGCGGGAAGTGGTCGGTGATCATGCGCCGATTCTCCGGAGCCCGCCCTGCGGTGTCACCCGGTTTTCCGCCCCGGCCTCCGCGGTCCGGCGCCGTACACCCCGCCCGCGGCACCGCCCGGGAGGCGCCGACCGGTCCGGGAGCCGCAGCACCGACCCGGGCGGCGCGGCGCCTCAGGAGCCGCCGCGCAGCTCCACCAGCAGTGCGGCCAGGGCCGCGGACGCGTCCCTCGGGGCCGCCTCGCGCACGCTCCAGCCGCGCAGCTCCGCCAGGCGCGCCGCATGGCGCAGGTCCGGGTCGGTGAGCAGGTAGCCGCACGGCGCGTCCGGCCAGTCGGAGACCGTCGGCAGCGGTTCGGTCCGGTAACCGGGGGGCTCTCCGGGAAGCGCCGCCGTGTCCGGGTCCGCGCCCTCGGGGCTCTGCGACCTCGCGACGTCCGCACGGGTGGGACTGCCCGGCTGGGGCAGGAACGCGTCCACCAGCACGTAGCCGAACACCGGCCGGTGCGCCGCCCGCTGGGCCGCGCCCACGGCGCCCAGCAGCGGCCCGGCACCGCCCTCGGCGACGAGCGCGGTCGGCGCGTCGGGCGCGACCAGGCGGTTGACCTCCAGGCTGGCACGGGCGACGTAGCGGGCGGCGTGCGGCGGGTGCTCGTCGCCGCCCACCTCGGGCCGGACGGCGGTGAGGCCGTACTCGGCCAGCCGGTCGGCCAGGCCGGGCAGCCGGGTGGGCGCGCCGAGGGTCGGGGGGAGCAGGACGGCGATCACGCGGAGGTGCCTCTCCGGG
This sequence comes from Nocardiopsis synnemataformans DSM 44143, assembly GCA_000340945.1. Taxonomy (GTDB): domain Bacteria; phylum Actinomycetota; class Actinomycetes; order Streptosporangiales; family Streptosporangiaceae; genus Nocardiopsis; species Nocardiopsis synnemataformans. The sequence goes on from ANAW01000008.1 coordinate 21,928, forward strand.
TCTCGTCGCGCACCCACTCCAGGTAGGCGGGGTTGCCGCCGGTGACGGGCACGGCGACGACCTCGGGAACGTCGTAGGGGTGGACGTCGCCGATGTGCGCGGTGAGCTCGTCCAGCCGGTCGGCGGCGGTCTTGACCACCACCATCCACTCCTCGTCGGCCTGGACGCGGCCCTCCCAGCGGTAGAAGCTGGTGACGGGCCCGCTCACCTGCGCACAGGCCGCCAGCCGGTGCTCGACCACCGACCGCGCCAGCCGTTCGGCGCCGTCCCTGCTGTCGACGGTGGTCTCCACCCGGACCGTGTCCCCGGACTGCGGCATGGCCGTCCCTCCCACCGGGGTGCCGCGGTGCGCCCGCGTCCCGTCCGGTGTTCTAGGCTCACTGATCATGAGCGAACGTGATGAACTCCTGCGTCAGATCAACGATAAGGCGGTCGTGCGCGGCAAGGTGACCCTGTCCTCGGGCATGGAGGCCGACTACTACGTCGACCTGCGCCGGGTCACCCTGGACGGGGAGGCCGCGCCGCTGGTCGGCTCGGTCATGTTGGACAACGTCGCGGACCTGGAGTTCGACGCGGTCGGCGGCCTGACGCTGGGCGCGGACCCGGTGGCCACCGCCATGCTGCACGCCGCGCACGCGCGCGGGCGCACGCTGGACGCCTTCGTGGTGCGCAAGGCGGGCAAGGCGCACGGCCTCCAGAAGCGGATCGAGGGGGCCGACGTGCGCGGGCGGCGCGTGCTCGCCCTGGAGGACACCTCCACCACAGGCGGCTCGGTGCTGACGGCCGTGGAGGCGCTGCGCGAGGCGGGCGCCGAGGTGGTGGCGGTCGCGCTGATCCTGGACCGGGGCGCGCGCGGGCGGGTCACCGAGGAGGGCCTGGAGTACCGGGCGGTGTACGGGGTCTCCGACCTGGACGTCTAGCACGCGTGGGTCGCGGGGCGTTCCGGCGGCCCGTGTCCGCGGGACAGGCGCCGCCGGGGGCAGTGCCCCCGGGCGGCCTCAGCCGTCCTGCGGGTCGATCGTGAAGCTGAAGCCGGGCTCGCGGTCGGAGATGTCGCGCTCGTCGCCGTCGACGAAGACCTCGACGGCGGCGGGGTCGCCGATGGTGACCTCCAGGCCCTCGGCGGCGGTCGCGTAGTTGACCGACTGGCCCTGGCCCATGTTCTGGTCCATCAGCACGTCGCCGCCGGGGATGCGGACGAAGACGTCGCTGGACTCGCCGACCACGCGGACGTACAGGACGCCCATGTTGCTCGGCTCCGTGCTCTCGCCCGCCGTCTCCGAGGCGTTGGCGCTCACGCTGGTGCCGGGGAGGGAGCGGTACAAGAAGAAGCCGCCCAGGGCCAGGAGCGTCACCAGGAGCACGACAGCCCCGACGATGGCCATCACCTGGCCAACGCCACGAGGATCATTCCTATGCCTTCCCACGGCGTTGAATGTAGCGCGTATCACGGCAAAAAGCGACAGCAGTCGCCTGGAAGCCCCCCGCCTCCCACAATCCCGTCACAACGGGGAGGAAAGGGTCACTCTCCGTCGTCCCGGGCGCGCGGAGCCCGCCCCCCGGCCCCCGCCATCTGCGCCTACGCCGACAACCCCGGGCAATTTGGTCTAGACCTTTTCAAGGGCTCCGGGTATTCGGGATACTTGGGTGACACCTGGTGGACACACCCGGACGCACGGCCCGAGGGCCGCCGCCCCCCGACGTCCGGCTCCACCGGGGCAACGCACGTGGGGTGCCGTCGGCGTGATACCGGCGGCCGCTCGCTCCAGGCCGAATCCAGGGAGAGTCAAGCATGCCCATCGCCAGCCCCGAGGTCTACACCGAGATGCTGAGCCGCGCGAAGTCCCAGGGCTTCGCCTACCCGGCCATCAACGTGTCCTCCAGCCAGACCCTGCACGCCGCCCTGCGCGGCTTCGCCGAGGCCGAAAGCGACGGCATCGTCCAGATTTCCACCGGTGGCGCGGAGTTCCTGTCCGGCGCCACGGTCAAGGACATGATCACCGGCTCGGTGGCCTTCGCCGAGTTCGCCCGGGTCGTGGCCGAGAAGTACTCGGTGAACATCGCCCTCCACACCGACCACTGCCCCAAGAACAAGCTCGACGGCTTCGTCCGCCCGCTGCTGGAGATCTCCAAGGAGCGCGTGGCCAAGGGCCAGGAGCCGCTGTTCCAGTCCCACATGTGGGACGGCTCGGCGGTCGAGCTGGAGGAGAACCTCCAGATCGCCGAGGAGCTGCTGGCCGCCTCCAAGGCCGCCCGGACGATCCTGGAGATCGAGGTGGGCGTCGTCGGCGGCGAGGAGGACGGCATCGTCGGCGAGATCAACGAGAAGCTCTACACCACGCCGAACGACGCCCTGCGCACCGCCGAGGTGCTGGGCCTGGGCGAGAAGGGCTACTACATGACGGCCCTGACCTTCGGCAACGTGCACGGCTCCTACAAGCCGGGCTTCGTCAAGCTGCGCCCGGAGGTGCTCAAGAACGCCCAGGAGGCCGTCGCCGAGAAGTACGGCCGGGCCAAGGCGTTCGACTTCGTCTTCCACGGCGGCTCCGGCTCCACCATGGAGGAGATCCACGAGGCCATCGAGTACGGCGTGGTGAAGATGAACGTCGACACCGACACGCAGTACGCCTACACCCGCCCCGTGGTCGACCACATCATGAAGAACTACGACGGCGTGCTGAAGATCGACGGCGAGATCGGCAGCAAGAAGGCCTACGACCCGCGCGCCTACGGCAAGGCGGCCGAGGCCGGCATGGCCGCCCGCGTGGTGGAGGCCGCCCAGCACCTGAAGTCCGCCGGCAACAGGATGAAGTAGCCGCGGCCCGCCACCGGTTCGGCGGTCCGCGAACGGTGCCCGGCGGCCTCGGCCGCCGGGCACCGCGCGTTCCCGGGGAGCGTGCCGGCTCAGCCCCTCCCCCCGCTTTCCACGCGTGGACCCGGTGGGAGAGGGTGCGCCCGGCGGAGTGACGCGGAACCCACCGGCGGACCCGGCCGCCCGGTGGCAGGATGGGGGCTATGAACCTGCACCAGAACCTGCTCAACGAGCCGCCCGAGACGCGTCTGGCCGACAACCCCGAGGCCCGCGAGGCCCTCGCCTCCGCCGACGACCCCACGCCGGTCGCCGGGCGCTTCCCGGAGTACTCGGCCGCGTGGGCCCGGCTGGCCGAACTGGCCCTGGCCGACGGCCAGCCGGTGACCGCCTACGCCTACGCCCGGACCGGCTACCACCGCGGCCTGGACCAGCTGCGCCGTTCGGGGTGGAAGGGCCACGGCCCGGTCCCCTGGGAGCACGAGCCCAACCAGGGCTTCCTGCGCGCGCTGCACGCCCTGGGCAGGGCTTCGGCGGAGATCGGCGACACCGACGAGGCCGAGCGCTGCGCCACCTTCCTGCGCGAGTCCAGCCCCGAGGCCGACAAGGCGCTCAACGGCTGACACGCCCGCGCGCCGGTGGACGGGCCGGTCAACGGGCCGTCCGGGGGCCGTGCGGCTTCCGCGCGGCCCCGTCCACGCCTCAGAGGTCCTGGGGCTGGCGGGGCCCGTGTGTCGCACGTGCCCCAGTGCCCCACTTAACCCGGATGCCCTGGTCGTGTACCCTCAATACGCAACGGCCCCTGTCGCAGCCTTGCGCCAGGGGTTTTCCGTGTTCGGGGCCGGAAAGCCCCGGGTCAGGTGTCGAGCGAAGAGGTAGAGACCAATGCCGGCGATCACGCTCGTGGGTGCCCAGTGGGGCGACGAGGGTAAGGGCAAGGCGACCGACCTTGTCGGCGACCGCGTGGACTACGTGGTGCGCTACCAGGGCGGGAACAACGCCGGGCACACCGTGGTCATCGGCGACCAGAAGTACGCCCTGCACCTGCTGCCCTCGGGCATCCTGTCCCCGAACGTGGTACCGGTCATCGCCAACGGCGTCGTCATCGACCCGGGCGTCCTGCTGGAGGAGCTGCACGGCCTCCAGGAGCGCGGCGTGGACACGTCCCGCCTGCTCATCTCGTCGAACGCGCACCTGATCATGCCCTACCACCGGGCACTGGACAAGGTCAGCGAGCGCTTCCTCGGCAAGGGCAAGATCGGCACCACCGGGCGCGGCATCGGCCCGACCTACGCCGACAAGGTCTCCCGCCAGGGCGTGCGCGTCCAGGACATGTTCGACCCCAAGATCCTGCGCAAGAAGATCGAGCTGGCCCTGCACGACAAGAACCAGCTGCTCACCAAGGTGTACAACCGGCGCGGCCTGGAGGCCGAGCCGATCATCGAGGAGTACCTGGGCTACGCCGAGCAGCTGCGCCCCTACGTCGCCGACACCTCCCTGATCCTCAACAAGGCGCTCGACGAGGGCAAGACGGTGTACCTGGAGGGTTCGCAGGGCACCCTGCTGGACATCGACCACGGCACCTACCCGTTCGTGACCTCCTCCTCCCCCACCTCGGGCGGCGCGGCGGCCGGGTCCGGCATCGGCCCCACCCGCATCACCAAGGTCGTGGGCATCCTCAAGGCCTACACCACCCGCGTGGGCTCGGGCCCCTTCCCCACCGAGCTGCTCGACGAGCAGGGCGAGTGGCTGCGCACCCAGGGCGGCGAGTACGGCGTCACCACCGGCCGCAACCGCCGCTGCGGCTGGGTCGACGCGCCCATCGCGCGCTACGCCACGCGGATCAACGGCGTCACCGACTTCTTCCTCACCAAGCTCGACGTGCTCACCGGCCTGGAGCGCATCCCCGTGTGCGTGGCCTACGAGGTCGACGGGGTCCGCCACGACGAGATCCCGATGACCCAGACCGACTTCCACCACGCGAAGCCCGTCTACGAGTACCTCGACGGCTGGTCCGAGGACATCACCGGGGTCCGGACGTTCGACGAACTTCCCAAGAACGCGCAGGCCTACGTGCGTACCCTTGAGGAGATGGCGGGGGCCCCGATCTCCGCCATCGGTGTCGGACCCGGCCGCGACGAGACGCTCCAACTGCGTTCCCTGGTCTGACCCCCGTCTGTCCGCCTTCAACACGAAGAGGCCCCCAGTAGTGAAAGCCCTCGTTCTCGGCGGCGGAGGCCGCGAGCACGCTCTGGTCCGCGCCCTGTCCCTGGACCCGGGTGTCACCAGCATCCACAGCGCCCCGGGCAACCCCGGCATCTCGGAGCTGGCCGAGAACCACGTCCTCAACGTGACCGACGGCCTGGCCGTCACCGAGCTGGCCGCGCGCATCCGCGCCGAGCTGGTCGTCATCGGCCCGGAGGCCCCGCTGGTCTCCGGTGTGGCGGACGCCCTGCGCGACCGGGGCATCCCGGTGTTCGGCCCCGACCAGGAGGCCGCCCGCCTGGAGGGCTCCAAGGCCTTCGCCAAGGAGGTCATGGAGGCCGCCGGGGTGCCCACCGCCAAGGCGCGGGTGTGCAGGACCGCCAGCCAGGTGTCCGAGGCGCTCGACGAGTTCGGCACGCCGTACGTGGTCAAGAACGACGGCCTGGCTGCGGGCAAGGGCGTCGTGGTGACCGAGGACCGCGCCCTCGCCGAGCGGCACGCCCGGGAGTGCGGCCGCGTGGTCATCGAGGAGTTCCTCGACGGCCCCGAGGTGTCCCTCTTCGTGCTGAGCGACGGGCTGCACGCGCTGCCGCTGCTGCCCGCGCAGGACTTCAAGCGCGCCTACGACGGCGACCAGGGCCCCAACACGGGCGGCATGGGCGCGTACGCGCCGCTGCCGTGGGCCCCGGCGGGCCTGGTGGACGAGGTGATGGAGTCGGTCGTGCGGCCGACCCTGGTGGAGATGAACCGGCGCGGCAAGCGCTACCAGGGCCTGCTGTACGTGGGGCTGGCGCTCACGTCGCGCGGACCGCGCGTGGTGGAGTTCAACGCCCGGTTCGGCGACCCGGAGACCCAGGTGGTCCTGGACCGGCTGGCCACCCCGATCGGCGCCGTCCTCCAGGCCACCGACACCGGCGGGCTGGGGGGCATCGGCTCCCTCCAGTGGAAGTCGGGCGCCGCGGTCACCGTGGTGGTCGCCGCCGAGAACTACCCGGGCGACCCGGTCAAGGGCGACGTCATCGGCGGCCTGGACCAGGCGAACGCGCTGGAGGGCGCGTACGTGCTGCACGCGGGCACCGACTGGGAGGGCACGAACGGCGTCAGGTCCAGCGGCGGCCGGGTGCTCAACGTCGTCGGCACCGGGATCGACCTGCGCCAGGCGCGCGAGCGGGCCTACGAGGCCGTGGCGCGGATCGAGCTGCGCGGCTCGTTCCACCGCACCGACATCGCCGAGCGCGCCGCGGCCGAGCTGTAGCGGAAGGTAGGAGCCCATGAGCGGTTTCGTCGTCAAGCCCGAACCCGTCGGGGTCGAGGGGCTCACCCACCTGCACACCGGCAAGGTGCGCGATCTGTACGCCGCGGCCGACGGGTCGCTGGTGATGGTCGCCAGCGACCGCGTGTCGGCCTACGACTGGGTGCTGCCCACCGAGATCCCCGGCAAGGGGCGGCTGCTCACCCAGCTGTCCCTGTGGTGGTTCGAGAGGCTGGGCGGCCTCGTGCCCAACCACGTCGTGTCCGAGGCGCTGCCGGAGGGAGCCCCCGCCGACTGGGCGGGGAGGACCCTGGTGTGCCGCAGGCTGGACATGGTGCCGGTGGAGTGCGTGGCGCGCGGCTACCTGACCGGTTCCGGCCTGGAGGAGTACCGGGTGGACGGCACCGTGTGCGGGATCGCCCTCCCCGACGGGCTGGTCGACGGCTCCGAACTGCCCGAGCCGGTCTTCACCCCGGCGACCAAGGCCGAGGTGGGCGACCACGACGAGAACGTCTCCTTCGGGGCCGTCGCCGCCGCGCACGGGGCCGAGCTGGCCGCCGAGCTGCGCGACCTCACCCTGCGCGTGTACGGACGCGGCCGGGAGCTCGCGCGCGAGCGCGGCATCATCCTCGCCGACACCAAGTTCGAGTACGGGCGCGACGCGTCGGGGAACCTGGTGCTGGCCGACGAGGTGTTCACCCCCGACTCCTCCCGCTACTGGCCCGCCGACACGTGGGCGCCGGGCGGGCCGCAGACCTCCTTCGACAAGCAGGTCCTGCGGGACTGGCTGCGCTCACCGGAGTCCGGGTGGGACCGCGCCTCGGAGACGCCGCCGCCGGAACTGCCCGAACACGTGGTACAGCGCACTCTTGACCGTTACGTGGAGATCTACGGGCGCCTGACCGGGGAGAAGCCCGTTCTGTGAGGCACCACGCGGGGGTGATTCGACGCACGCGGCCGCCGCTTCGCGTCCGGGAGCACGTATGGTGGTGACGTTGTGCGGGTCACCGGAAGCGGGCGAACAGCCATACGCACGGCATCCCTGGTCTTTCCCGTTGGCCGAATACCTCTTTGGCCGTTTGGCGGTACTCCACCCCCGATCTGCGGGTATACCACGTCCTGAACCGGTACATGCGGGCGGGTGCTATAGAGTTCTCGCGAACACCGGCTCACTGGCCGCGCAGGTCACACGCATGATGTCGCAACGTTCCAGGGGAAACCCGCGTCTCATACGCACACAGGCGAAGCCCGACGAGGGTGACCTTTTTTCCACATCTGCCTCACAAAGGAGCACATGAGCATGGGCCAGGAGGTTCGTTACCGCGTCCGCGGCGGACGCCCCCTCAGTGGAACGGCGTTCATCCAAGGCGCGAAGAACGCCGTCCTGCCGATGATCGGGGCCGCCCTCCTCGCGGCCAGGGGCCGTACGGTGCTGCGGAATGTTCCGGTCATCGAGGACGTCTACCGAGCTCTGGAGCTCGCCGAGCACATCGGTGCCAAGGTCGAGTTCCACGAGGCCGAGCGCACCGTCGTCATCGACGCGTCCAACCTCAACGACCCCGAGCGGGCCGTCCTGCCCGCCGAGATCGCGGCCCGTTTCCGCGGCTCCGTGCTCTTCGTCCCGGCGCTGATGCACCGCACCGGCCGCGCCCGCATCGAGGGCGTCGGCGGATGCAACCTGGGCAGCCGCAACCTGGACTTCCACTACCGGGGCTTCGCGCGCCTGGGCGCCGAGGTCACCGAGGACCCCGAGCGCAACCACATCAACGTCGAGGCCAGCAACCTCCGCGGCGGCCGCCTGTACCTGGACACCCCGTCCCACACGGGCACCGAGAACCTGCTCATGGCCGCGGTCCTGGCTCCCGGCACCACCGTGATCGAGCACGCGGCCCTGGAGCCCGAGGTCATCGACGTCATCGACTTCCTGAGCGCCATGGGCGCGAAGATCAAGGGCGGCGGCACGGGCCTCATCACCGTCGAGGGTGTCAAGGAACTCACCGCGGTCGAGCACACCATCATGTCCGACCGCATCGACGCGGGCGTGTTCGCGATGACCGTCGCCGCCACCGGCGGTGACGTCAGCCTCGTGGGCGCCCAGCTGGACCACCTGGGCGTGGCCCGCTGGAAGCTGGAGCAGATGGGCGTGGGCTTCTCCCAGGAGGGCGCCGTCCTGCACGTCCACCGGGACCCGTCGGTGCCGCTGCGGCCGATCAACGCCGTGACCTCGCCTTTCCCGGGCTTCGCCACCGACCTCCAGTCTCCGCTGATGGCGCTGGCCACCCTGGCCGAGGGTGAGAGCTACATCCACGAGGCCATCTACGACGGCCGGTTCGCCCTGGCCGACGAGCTCACCAAGATGGGCGCCAAGATCGAGGTGGAGGGCACCCGCGCGATCGTGCACGGTACCACCGACCTGCGCGGCACCGAGGTCATCGCCCACGACCTGCGCACCGGCGCGGCCCTGGTCCTCGCCGGACTGGTCGCCGAAGGTGAGACAATCGTGGCGCCCGGCTATCTGGTGGACCGCGGTCACGCTCAGTTCGCGACCCGGCTCGCTGCGCTAGGCGCCGACGTGGAGCGCGTCGTCGTCTCGTAGGGGGCCGAAAGCGCAGTTCAAGCCGGGGTGGGAGCCCGCCTCCCACCCGGGCTTTCGGCGTTGATATGGAAAACGATCTTCTTTGGCCCCGCACAATGGGTACGATCTCGGCAATCATGCCGTGACAGAGATCGGGTCGGGAAACCAGTGGGCGCACATAGTGAAGAGCGTGGAATGGTAGCGGGGAGCAACCCGAGGTGAGTGCCCAGCGTACTGGCGATTTGACGATCGGCGTCATAGGACCCCATGAGGTGGTCGAACGGGTCATGCTCATGGGTCCGGGGTCCACGGGACCCCTCAACGCCAGACTCATCGCCGCCGCGTACCGAGATGAGCAAGAGGCGACGGACAAGGTCGTCAGGCTGGGTTCGGCGATCGACGCGTACCTGTTCGCCAGCCCTGTCCCCTACGAGTTCGCGCGCAAGGCCGGTGTGCTGACGATGCCCGCCACCTTCGTGCCCCTCGGCGGGGCGAGCCTGCACGAGGCCCTGCTCCGAGCGACCCTGGACGAGCGCTACGACCCGACCAGAGCCAGTCTGGACGTGCTCAGCCGCGCCGACGTGGTGGAGGCCTACTCCGAGGTCGACCTGCCCGTGGACGGGATCCACGTGCACGAGGAGCTCACCAACACCGCGCAGCTCACGTCCTTCCACGAGGGTCTGTGGCGCCGCAAGGCCACCAAGATGGCCATCACCTGTGTGCGCGGGGTCGCCGAGCGCCTGGAGGCCATCGGTGTGCCGGTGGTCCGGCTGCGGCCCACCAACGCGGGTGTGCGCAGCGCCCTGCAGACCGCGGGTCTGCTGGGGGCGCACCACCGCCTGGAGGAGGCCCAGCTGGGCGTCGTGGTGGTGGACGTGCCCACCCTGCGGGACTCGACGCGGCGTTCGACCCCCCGGTACTGGCGGGAGGAGCTGCGGCTGTCCCTGCACCGGCTGCTGCTCCAGGAGGCCCACCGGATCAACGCCACGGCGCACCGTTTGGACGACCATTCGTTCATGGTGACGGCGACGCGGGGCTCGCTCGTGACCGCGACCGAGGGGTTCCGGCAGCCGCCGTTCGTGGAGCGGATCAAGGCGGAGCTGGGGATCGCGATCGAGGTCGGGATCGGCATGGGGCGGACCACGCAGGACGCCGAGGCCCACGCCCGGGCCGCGCTGAACCGCGCCCAGGCGTCACGGCAGAGCTTCGCGGTGGACCGCGAGGGCCGTTCCCTGGTGCCCGCCCAGCGGGCGCCCGCACGGCAGTCCTCCGAACCGCTGCGGACCAAGGGACGCGAGACGCTGATTCGGCTTTCGGAGAAGATCGCCGAGGAGGACGGACCGCTGGTCGTCGACGCGGAGAACGCCGGGCGGATGCTCGGTGTCACCTCCCGGACCGCGCGTCGGCTGCTGCGGACCCTGGTGGAGGAGGGGCTGGCGTGGCCGCTGCCGCCCAACCGGACCCTCCAGCCGGGCCGTCCCCGCCAGCTGTACCGGCTGATCGTGGAGAAGCTCGACAAGGACGCCGCGGGTAAGTAGCCGACGGCCGGTGCCGAGCCGCACGAGCGCCTGTGAGACGCGCGAACGCGTCGGACGGGGGCGCCTCCCGAAAGGGGGCGCCCCCGTCCGCGTGCGCGGCTGTGGGGCCGTGTGAGCGGCGCGTGAGCGCGCGCGTGGCGAGTCCCGGCGCGGCATCGCCCGGATGGACGCCGCGAGCGGCCCGTGAGGGTCGGCGGACGCGGGCGGAGTTCGACCGGACGGGCGTTGGTCCGCGGTTGTCCACAGGCTGTGGAAGACGGTTGTCCGCGGGGCGGGCGCGCTGGGATCCTGGAACACGGGGGCACCGCACGGCGGCCACGGCGGGCCGCGGCGCCCCCGAATCGAGGCTGGCCCCGTCCCGCCTGTCCCCACCAGCCGCCGTCCACAGGCTGTGGATAATTCCGGTGACCCGCGACCGCCCTCCTGGCAGGCTTGCGCGCATGGACGACCACGACGGCAGCGGCGGCACCCCCGGCCGCCGGAGCGACAACGACAGCGGCGACGCCGGAAGCGGACGGAAACGCCTTCTCCTCATCGGCGGCGGCTCGGGAACCGGCAAGACCACGGTCGGCTGGGAGGTCTCCGTGGTCCTCCAGCGGCGCGAACTCGCCCACTGCGTCCTGGAGGGCGACTACATGGACCAGGTCCACCCGGCCCCGCCCGGCGACCCCCACCGGAGCGAGATCACCGGACGCAACGTCGCGGCGGTCTGGGCCAACTACGCGGCGCTCGGCCACCACCGCCTGATCTACACCAACACCGTCAGCGTTCTGGAGGAGGACATGCTGCGCCGCGCCATGGGCGGCGGGGACATCGGGGTCACGAGGATCCTGCTCACCGCGACCGAGGCCACCGTGCGCGCACGCCTGGCGGTGCGCGAGACCGGCTCTCAGCTGCTCCCCCACGTCGAACGCAGCCTGAAGGCGGCCGCGCACCTGGACGCCGAGGCGCCCGCGGGGACCGTGCGCGTGGCGACGGACGGCCGTACCGTCGAGGAGGTCGCCGCCCGGGTGGTGGCCGCCACCGGCTGGTGAACCACCCCGGGCTCCGCCGCCCGTCGCCCGGGGCTCACGGCCGGGCAGACGCGCGGTTTCGTCCACAGCCTGTGGACAACTTTCGGCGGCACGGCCACGGGACCCATGGGGGCCTACACCGGAGCCGCCGGGACGCCCGCGCCGGACCGCTCCGCGCACCACCGCGCGGTGTCCCGCAGGGAGGGGCGGCCCCGCGCGGTGTCGAGCAGCCGGACGGCCTCGGCGAGCAGCCGCTCGCAGCGCACCGACGCCACGTTCCCCAGGCGGGGCAGCACGTCGCGCACCAGGACGGCCTCCGCCTCCTCCCACGACCGTGCGCGGGCCAGCGCCCACAGCAGGCTCACCGCGGCGTGGAACAGGAACCGTCCGCCCCCGCCCGGGTCCTCCGTTCCCGCGCCCCGCCCTTCCGCCCGCACCAGTTCCACCGCCCGGGCGAAGGACTCGGCGGACGCGCCCCACTCCCCGGCGTCGGCGCCGGCCATGGCCCGGTGCCAGGCGATCTCCGCCTCGGTCAGCCACCACGTCCACGCCGGATCGCCCCGGCGCGGTCCCTCCAGGTACCGGCTGAGGGTCTCCCCCATGAGCCTCCGGGCCCGGACCCTCTCGCCCTCCTGGGCCGCGGCACGCGCCAGCCTCAGGGTGAACAGGGTGCGCACGCTCCCCGCCGTTCCGGCCGCCAGGGCCGCCTCGCACACCCGCCGGGCCTCGTCCGGCCGCCGCAGGTGGACGTCCTGCATCGCCAGCTGGCTGAGCGCGAAGTACTCCATGGAGCGGTCGCCCGCCCCGTGCGCGGCGTCCAGCGCCACGAGGGTCATCCGCCGGGACAGGCGCTGGCGCTCGGCGTCGAAGGCCACCCAACCGGTGACCTGGTGGAGCTCGGCGGTCGCGGCGAGCACGTCCGACGAGTCGGGAAAACGCGTGCGGACCGCCTCGCGGGCGCGGGCGGCGGCGCGCACCGCGGCGTCCACGGTGTCGCGGGCGCCGTACCGGGTGTCCAGGGCGATGACGCGCGCGCTGACCGCGCGGACCGCCTCGGCCGCCCGCTCCGGCGACGCCCGGAGCTCCACCGCCCCTGGGAGCACCACCGCGTCAGGACCCACAGGAGTCACCACCCGGCTCCCCGCACCGCCCTGTCGGCCGGGCGGGGAACCGGCGCGGCTCGGCTAACGGCGCTTGCCGTAGGAGGCGGCCACGGACAGGAACGCGTCGTTCTCCTCGGGGGTGCCCAGGCTCACCCGGGCGCCCTCCCCGGCGAACGGGCGCACCGAGACGCCCTCCCGCGCGCACGCCTCGGCGAAGTCGAGCGTGTCCTCGTCCACCCGCAGCCACACGAAGTTGGCCTCGGTCGGCGGGACCGTCCACCCGGAGGCGACGAGCGCGTCGCGCACCCGGCCGCGCTCCTCGACGGTGGCCGCCACGCGCTTCAGCAACTCCTCCTCGGCGGCCAGGGAGGCGATCCCGGCGGCCTGGGCGAGGTGGTTCACCGCGAACGGGACGAGGGTCTTGCGGACCGCGGCGGTCACCGGGGGGTGCCCCACGAGGAAGCCCAGGCGCACGGCGGCGAGCCCGTAGGCCTTGGAGAAGGTCCGCAGCACGGCGACGTTGGGCCGGTCGCGGTACAGGGAGACGCCGTCGGGCACCCGCGGGTCGCGCACGTACTCGCGGTAGGCCTCGTCCAGGACCACCAGAACGCTCTCGGGGATCCGGTCCAGGAAGGCGACCAGCTCGTCCTCGCGCACGGTGGTGCCGGTGGGGTTGTTGGGGTTGCACACGAGCACCATGCGGGTGTTCTCGGTGACCGCGTCGGCGATCGCGTCGAGGTCGTGCGTCTCGTCCCTGAGCGGGACCCGCACCGAGGTGACCCCCGCCAGCTCGGCGAGCAGCGGGTAGGCCTCGAAGGAGCGCCAGGCGTAGACGACCTCGGCGCCGGGCTCGCCGACGGCTTCGAGCAGCTGCTGGAGCAGGCCCACCGAACCGGCGCCCAGGGCGAGGTGCTCCTCGGGGACGCCGAGGTGCCGGGCGAGCGCGGAGGTGAGCTCGGCGGCGCCCGGGTCCGGGTAGCGGTTGAGCTCGGCCGCGGCCCGGGAGATGGCCTCACGCACCGACGGGAGCGGCCCGTAGGGGCTCTCGTTGGAGGACAGCTTGACCGAACGCCCGTCGGGACCGACGACCTTCCTGCCGGGCTTGTAGGGCGGGATGCTCTCCAGCACCGACCGCAGATATGGCGATTTCGACTCCGACACCATTGTCCTTCCTCAATACTTTGTGCTAACCCCGCGACACTCTCAGCGACATCGCGTCCGGGTCGGTCACCGCTCCCAGCGGAAATATCGCACAAAAGAGGAGATATCACCATGCACTTGCGTCCTTGCCCCACGAACTCGGCACGGATCGTCGCTGGTCAGATCCCCCGGTCGCGAGCGAGGCGAGGATTCATCCGGTCATTGGCCCTTCCTGTGGCCGTGCCCGTCGCGGTCCTTCTGAGCGCGTGCGGCGGCCCCGCCGAACAGCCCGCCGACCCCGGCGCCGAGGCCGCGGAGGCGCTGCACGAGGCGCAACCCCTGCACGTCCGCGACGCCACGTTCGTGGCCGAGAGCAGCGAGCGCGGCACCTACTCCGAGCTTGCCACAGTGCGCTACAGCGAGCAGGTGCGGGCCGCCGCCGAACTCGACAAGCCCGAGTGCCTGGACGCCGCCAACCAGTGGGCGGGCCTGGACGGGGTGCGGGACTCCCCCGCCTCCGTGGCGGCCTACGAGTGGCCCGAGGGCGCGGTCACGCACATGCTGGTCCGGCTGGACGAGGCCACGGCCGCGGAGGCGCTGTCCGCCACGCCGCCGCAGAGCTGCGACGAGTACACCGCCACACACGAGGACGGCACCACGTCCGAGTACAGCGTGAGAGACCTGGAGGACGTGCCGCGGATCGGGGACGAGTCGCGGGCCTTCGCCGTCGAGGTGGAGTCCGGGGACGACAGGAACCGCATGGTCAGTCTCATGTACCGCAACGGCGACCTCGTCGGCAGCACGTCCGTCCTCGGAGGCGGTGAGCTGGAGGACTACGAGACGATGCTCGTGGAGTTCAGCGAGGCCGCGGTGGAGAGGCAGCGGCAGATGCTCGGGCAGGGAGCCGACCGCTGACCCCGGACCGGCCCCGGCCCCGGACCCGGGGTCGGGGTCGGGCCCGGGTTCGCGGCGGCGTCGCGACGGGCCCCGGGAAAGCCGGGGCCCGTCACGACGCCCTCAGCCGGCCGGGGTCGGTTCGCGCCCGCCCCGGTTCGTTCCGTTCGTGTCCTGCTCCGCGGCGTCCTGCCCTGCCCCGTCCCGGCCCGTCGCGTCCTGGCCGACCGCCTCACTCCCGGCCGGACCGCGCTGTCCAGGAACGCGTCCGTCCCGGGCGCCCCTCTCCCGAACGCTCACGTCCGGTCCGCTCTCGACGGGGTCCCACACGGCGGAGCGCTCCCGGGCGGTCCGAAGGCTCAGCTCGGCCCTGGCATCGTCGTGCCGCCACGCGTCCCGCCTGGCCGCCTCCCCCGGGTGGAGGAGCTTGCGCGGCGGGCCGGTCAGCTCGATGCGGGTGACCGCGCCGAAGGAGGCGACCACCGCTCCGCTCTCGCGGTCGACCAGGGCCGCGCGCACGGCGGTGCTGCGCCTGCCCCCGGTCCTGACCGCGTACACCACGTCGACCCGGCGGCCGTGCCGTACGCCGTCGTAGCGCAGGAACCTCCAGCAGCCCTGGCGCCACACGTCCTCGGGTTCGGACCCGAGCATCACCGGTTCGTTGACGCGCCACACGTCGCTGCGGCGCAGGGTCCGCACGGTACGTCGCAGCGGGACCTCGCGCAGCGCGCAGGGCTCCTCGCGCAGGGTGCGCGCGGCCGTGGTGCGCAGTTCGGGGCTCAGCAGGGCCAGGAGCAGCAGTTCGGCGCCCAGGACCCCGGCGTGCAGCGGGGCCGGCGAGGCGACCACCTCCCAGCCCGCGGGTTCCAGGCCGAGCGTGGCCAGGGCGGCGGCCGACAGCAGCCCGGCCCGGGCCAGCGTCCGCCAGCCGATCGGCGCCTGGCTCAGCCCGCCGAAGCAGCCGCATCCCGCCTCGGGGTCACGCCTGCGGATCACCACCAGGACCACGACCGAGACGGCGAACACGGCCGCTGTCAGCGCCCGCACCGCCTCGCCCAGCAGGCCGGTCAGCCCGAGCAGGCCGAGCGCCAGCGCGGCCTCCAGCAGGCCGGTGCCGACCGTGGACGCGCGGCGCAGCCGCTCGGGCGCCAGGACGGCCAGGCCCGTGGCGGCCGCCCACCTGGTGGTCTTGGCGACGGCTCCGACCAGGAGCAGCACCGCCAGAAGCGGTAGCTGCACCTCTCGGGCCGCCTCGACGATCTCCGGGAGCATCGGTCATCCCTCCCCGTCGTGGACGGTGACGGTCGCGTTGAAGCAGCCGTCCTCCAGCCGCCCGCCGAGGGCGACGAAGCCGGTCATGGTCAGGGAGGCCAGCCGTCCCGCGCTCTGGCCGCCGCAGGAGGAGCACAGGTCGCACAGCCAGCTGTCGGCCGCGGCGCAGTCCACCACGGGAAGCGCCGCGGCCTCGTGTGTGCGGTCGTTGCGCAGGCTCAGGGTCGCCCCGGTGGACAGCAGCGGCAGCGGGACACACGAGGTGCGCCGGTCGCAGGGCCCGTCGTGGCCGACCGGGTCGAGCGCCGGGTAGGCGATCCCGTCGACGTGGGCGCGCGGGTCCACGTGGGAGGAGCGGCCCCACGCCGGGTCGTACCAGGTGGCGACGCCGCTCAGCGTGGTGGCGCGTCGGCGCGTGGGCGGCCGGTGCGGTGTGGCGCCGAGCGGGTAGGGCGGCTGGGTCGTGGCGGGGCGCACGGCCCGCACGGCCCCCTCCCACCAGACGCCGACGGCGTCGAAGACGTAGCCGGGCTCCAGCCGCGGGTGGCGGACGGAGATCCGGCCCGAGGTGCGGTAGGGAAGGACGACGGTCTGGCGCGGACGCCCGTGGCCGGGGTCGATCTCCAGGGTGTCGCCGTCGCGGCTGACGATGACGCCGGTGGCGCGGGCGGTCTGGGCCCACACGCGTGCGGCGATGGGATGGCCGCCGGGCACGCGCAGCACCACGGCGTCGTCACCGGTGCGGAGTTCGCCCGGACCGACCTCCCCGCCCCGCCAGAACACGGTGGAGCGGTCGTACATGAAGTGCTCCTCGCCGCCCGGCACGGCCAGGCAGAGGATGCGCGCGTTGGCGCTGACGACCACGCCGCGCGCGACGCG
The DNA here is from genome assembly GCA_000340945.1 of Nocardiopsis synnemataformans DSM 44143. GTDB lineage: Bacteria > Actinomycetota > Actinomycetes > Streptosporangiales > Streptosporangiaceae > Nocardiopsis > Nocardiopsis synnemataformans. Next base: position 38,608 of record ANAW01000008.1, read on the forward strand.
GTGCCCGAGCGGCGTGGGTTCGGGTGCGCTCGCGGCGCCGAGCACCGCGGCTGTGAACCTTCCGCGGTCCCGTCCGATCTCGGTGGTCACTGACATCTCGACTGAGCCCCCTCACCAGCACGACTCGTCGCTTCGTCCCCGTTGTCCAGACATGTTCCCGGTGCCGCGGTCCCAAGCGACGCGTGGGGCACCCCATGGAACCAGAGAAGGGTTCCGCGCACACCGGGCTTCGTCCATCGGGCGACTCGGGATCGCCCCACCACAGCCTGTCGTTACAAAGCTACGCATAGAACCCATAAATCTAGAAAGATTCATAAACACCCACAAGATCCCCCAAAACGCAGGGGTTCCCGTCCGGTCGCTCCTGCTTCCCCCGACCAGCGGCACCGGCCTCCGCCGAGGAGCCCGGCGGGCCGCACCGGCCCGCACCACGGGCTTCCCGGCCGTCGGCGCCGCGACTCGCCGGGTTCGGCGACCGGGCGCGGACGAGGGCCGGATCCGTGCGGTTTCCCGGTGGGCCGTTTGTCGGCGCGTGGGACACACGTGCCTGGATGTTTGCGTCCGCTGTGTGAGAGTTGGAAGGGAGGAACACGACGAAAGCCCGCGCAGCGCCCGTGAAGGTCGGTGGTCGGCGTGACAGGGACGACCCGGACGCCCCGGTACGACGAGTTCAGCCACTACGTGGCCGAGCGCGGACCGGCCCTGCTCCGGATGGCCCGGTCACTGACGAACAGCCACGCCGACGCCGAGGACCTGCTCCAGGCGGCCCTGGTCAAGACCTTCCTCGCCTGGGACCGGATCGCCAACCCGAAGGCGCGCGACGGGTACGTGCGCAGGGCCATGGTGAACACGCAGATCTCCGAGTGGCGGCGCAACCGGCTGGACGTCTACCCGACCGACGAGATCCCCGAGCAGCGGGTGGACGACCCCACCTGGCGCAGCGACCTGGCCGATGTGGTGGAGCGCGCCATCGACCGCCTGCCCGCCCGGCAGCGGACCACGGTGGTGCTGCGCTACTACGACGACCTCACCGAGGCGCAGATCGCCGAACGGATGGGCGTGACGCTCGGCACGGTGAAGAGCACCCTGTCCCGCGCCGTGGACAAGCTGCGCCTGGACGCCGACCTCATCATCGAGCGCACCGTCGGCTGACCCTGCGGACCCGCACGGACCTCCGACGGATCCCCGACCGCACGAGCGGTGCGGTACCTTCCCGACCACCGGCTCCACAGGCCACGGGGCTCGGACGGGCATTCGTTTTGCGCAACCGTCCGTGGTGTCTGTAGGCTGGTCCCAGCCAGGAGGATTCGCCTAGTCAGGTCTATGGCGCCGCACTGCTAATGCGGTTAGGGAGCAATCCCTTCCGGGGTTCAAATCCCCGATCCTCCGCGCTCTGACCTGGGGCTTCTCGCATCACGGAAGTGAGAGAAGCCCCAGGTTTCTTCATGTTCGGGGCCAAGTTGGTGCAAAGTTGGCAAACAGCCCCTTCCGGACACCCCGACACAGGTGGTTTCAAGCTCCCCAGCGGGGCGGATTTTGTAGCAGATCGGTGTGATCTACAGCACGCACGTGGCACACACGGCGATGGACACGCAGAGTAACTGCCTTCCATCTCCCGACGGAGCCTTCACCCTCATCCAGCGGTCCCACGTTTCTTCGCGTTCCGGGGCACGATGGCCGCGGTGGCTTCGGCCGCTTCTTTTTGCACTTCGGGCGTGACGTGGACGTAGGTGTCCATGGTGAAGGCGGTCCGGGAGTGGCCCAGGGTTTGGCTGATCACCTTAGGGGCGGTTCCTGCTGCTAGTTGGGCTGTGGCCGCGCCGTGCCGGAGACCGTGAAAAGTCACCGGGGGGAAGTCGTGGTGCTCGATGAGACGCAGGAAAGTATTCGCGAGCGTCTGGGGGTGCAGTTGTCGTCCGTTGGGTTTGGTGAAGACCAGTCCGGTGTCGTGCCAGGCTTCTCCCGCCTGAAGGCGCTCCATGTTCTGCGTGCGCTTCCATGACCTCAGAACGGCGATGCTGTCTTGGCTGAGGCTGACGTAGCGCTCTCCAGCTTCGCTCTTGGTGCCGAGACGGTCGAGTTCTGCGTCATCCCACTCTTCGAGCTCTTCTTCTGGTTCGGGGGCGGTGATGGCCTCGCGGATCATCATCCAGCCTTCGTCGAGATTGACTTCGAACCAGGACAGGCCTACTACCTCTGACCTGCGCAGGCCTGTGAGCATGACGAGGTGGAGCAGGGGGTAGAGGTGGTGGCCCTCGATGAGGTCCAGGAACTGGCCAGTCTGTTGGGGAGTCCAGACCATGACCTTGGCGGGTTTCCGTCTGGTGGCTCGCCACTTGGCGACTCGGCCGTCGGTCCACAGCAGGGGCTTTCTCTTCCTGGCCTTGGGAAGAGGGAGGTTTTCGGCAGGGTTTTTTTCGAGAGCTTCGAGCTGAACGGCATAGGTCATGCTGGAACGGAGCACAGCGATCACCTTGTGCACCCTGGAGAGGCTAAGAGGCCTCGTCGAGTGTTTACGGACTTCCTTCCCTGGCTTGCGCTCACGGTTGGCCCTCGCCGCCATGAGGCGGACCATCATTTCGCTTTCTCTTTCATCGCTCGGCCTATTGATCTTTCGCATTTCCGCGACCAGCTCGTTGAAGTGCGCGGCACGGAGATCTGCCACCTTCAAGTGACCGAGCCCGGGCTTGGCGTAGAGCTTGATGATCTCCTCATAGTCATCCAAGGTCTTGAGGTGCCTTTTCTCCTCCAACCACTTATCGAGGAAATCCTTGTAGAGAAGGTTCTTGTCGAGCAGGCTTCCCCCGGCTGCCAGCCGCTTGGTTTCCTTGGCGAGCGCGGTCCTGGCATCCTGCAGGGTGGGGTAAGGTCCGTAGCGAGGCTGGCGGCGCTTGGTCCCGTCGACAGAAGGAGCCAGGAGACGGAACCAGTAGGCTCCGTGCTTCTTGGACTTGAGCTTGGGACAGGCGCCCACGGGATAGGGTCGGCCGGTTTCCTTGTCCCTACACCAGCAGAGCTTTCTGATGGGGCCGTCTTGGTTTCGCATGGTCTTACCGATCGCTTTCTTTGCAAATGCCTAAGGTCAGATGTCTTTCAAACCCAAGGTTCGTGCGAGTTGCGCCGTTGGGACTCTCCAGGAGCGCCCGATGCGGATTACCGGGCAGGGAAATTCTCCGTTCCTTGCCGCCTCGTAGGCTTTGTTTCTCCCAAGGCCAAGCGCGATACGTGCTGCAGTGAAAGACAGAGTGTCCGGGAGTTCGACTCCCTGGTTCACCAGTGTTCGTAGAGACGTTCCTTGCGAGATGAGATCTTCGGCGCTGGTGTTGTCCTCAGGGGTCCTGCCGGTCACCTTTATCTCCTTGTGGTCACGTCTTGGCCCGGGGTGGGCCGTCAAGGAGTACAAGGTGTTTTGCCGCCAGCTTGTGACAGTCGACAACGCGGGCGAGGCGCGAGCCCACAGTCCCCGCGAGGAGCGTGCTGGTACGCGGTGGCCCTCAAAGAGCTCGGGGTGGAACCAGCGGTGGACCGGAATGGTCCGCGCGGAGCGACGTTGGTCCAGACCTGGACCAGGGTGGCCCGCACCTGGACCGGCGTAGTTCATGGTGGCCCGGGGTGGGTGAGAACATGGTCGAGACCATAGCACACTAAGTACCTTATAGTCTCAGTTCGTTGTTGCCTTCTCCTCCCCTGTTCGGAGATCGGCGAGGTGACACCGCAGCTGCTCGTTGCTGGCCGCTGCTGTTCGCTACCGCTTAGGAGAACCATGGATCGTGTGGCAGTCGACCCGAACCTGTGGACTCGACTCATCACCTGCGCCTCAGGGCTACCCCGGACCGTGCAGGCCTCTCTCGACAAGCTCGCCTTGTTGATGTCGGACTCAGGCTCTGTGCGCCACGCGTTGAGTCGGCTCATGCTCGTCACCGCCCGTTCACGCTCAACAGTCAGTGATCATCTGGGGTCGGCACAGGCGGATGGTTGGCTCACCTGTGTACAGCGCGGTGGCTACCGATCCCAGGGAGCCCAGCCGAGTACGTATCAAGCCACGGTGCCTGTGCAGGTGTGGGAACGTCGTGCCGAGTTGCTGACGATGTTGGCGGAGCAGGAGCCGGACCAGAGCGAGTTGCCGACCTTCCCGCAGGGTGCTGTTATCGCAGATCAAGGCGGTGTCGGAGTCTCGTCCAGGTTTTCTGCTGCGAAGATCAATCCATCACTCATCATCGAGAAAACAGTCGACGGCTCCACGACGCGCCGTTCTGCGGGCAGTGGTCAGGCGCAGGGGGAGACCGATCCGGTGATCGCGGCTGTCATCGAGGAGCTGGCCGCGCATACCGGCTGTGTGGTGTCTCCCGCATGGGCTGCTCGGTGCGTCAGCCAGATCATGCGCCATCGATCCGTGCGGCACCCCATCGCCTACGTGGTCAAGTCCCTGCAAAACGCCGCGCAGGACGGCACGTTGCACGAGCGCTTCATGCCCGTTGAGTCTGAGCAGCGCACAGACACACCTGGCACGGGCCACAAGCCCTCATCCGTCCCCGAAGTGCAGCCCAGCGCTGAAGCGGTGGATCTGCTCGGCGAGGCCCCGTGGGACACCGTGGGCCTGGAGCCCTTTGCGGACCAAGCGGCATCCGGTGTGTCTGAAGGTCTTGCCCCGTTGCCACGGATACCTGCGTCCTGCACTGGTTCGACAGCGGAGGCGGATGAGACGGTCTTCTCTGAGGAGCCGCCGCAGGAGATCTACCGTCCCGGCGGCCGTATCCTGGCCGGTTTGGGTCCTACAGGCGCTTTGGAGCTGGTCAAGCTCCGAGAGCAGTTCGCCCAACGCCGCAGGGACCAGAGCGCAGCGGGTGGAGCCATTTCAGGCCCTGGCGTCTTGGCCGCGTGAGCCCAGGTGCGGAGGCCAAAGACCTCGTCCTGCTCGCGTGGGCGCCTGTGCGGGCTGTTCGGGACATCGGTAGGGGCTACCGGGCCGATCTGCCACGTCGCCAGATCCGTTTCTTCTATCTCCGAGCTTCGTTGGGTCAGGGAGGGATGATCCGGCCGCTGCGGTCAACACGAGGACATGAAATGAGGGTGTCGGCTGCTCTTCTTCACCGATTCAACGCTCACGGCCTCTGAGTGCACGCCAAGATGTGCTCCATGAGCACGTCATCCACGCCCCCGGGCGAGCCCACATCACCCGCGTCACACCCTGAGCCCTTTCCCGTATGGATGTGGGCAGCCGCTGGAACCTTGGGGTTGGTGGCCGTGTGGTGGAGCGTGGCCCAAGCCGACCACCCTCAAGGGTTGGCCGGGGCACTGATCCCTCCCGGCTTCGCTGTCCTGGTCTTCTTGACCGGGTGGCTACTCGATCGCACGCCTTTGCGCCTCTTTGCCGCCCGGCGCTGGCAGTTGGTGGTGTGGGGAACTCTCGTGTTCAGTCTGGTCCAGGTGGCGGCTCCCGCGTGGGAGCGGACCGGATCAGTGGCCGCGGTACTGCTGACATGCTCGGTGACACTGGCCATGTCGCCGGCCCTGTTCCTGGTCTCCTACACCCTGCGCACCTTGTCCGTGCGTGGATGAGGTCGGTTCTTCGGCTTGCAACGTCCAGCGCAGCGGTCTGGTCGCCGCAGAGATGGTGCGCGGCTTAGAGTCCTACGCAGTGGGTTGGGCGATCAGGAGTTGGGGGAGCATGCCAAAGAGCGGGGTACCGGGGTGGAAGCCTTCTGTGCTCAGGGAGGTACGAGCCGGTAAGGAGTGGAGTCTGACCGAGGTCGGCAGGCGCACGGGGATCGACCGCGCTCTCCTTGGCCGCTATGAGAAGGAGGGCGGGAGTTTGCCCTCTCCCCAGGCCCTGAGATTGCTGGCCGAGACTTTCGGTGTTTCGCCTGCGAAGTTTGTTGATGACGCGGTGGGGCTGGCGAAGTACCGCACCGTCCTGGGGCTTTCCCAGAGTGAGCTCGTAGAGCAGCTCAAGGACCCGGACCTGACCGTGAAGACGTACGGCAACCTGGAAAACGGACGCACACGCAAGCTCCGCGCGGCTCAAGCCCGGTCCTTGGCCGCCTTCTTCGGGGTCTCCGAAGATGAGGTGCGCGCCGCCCATGAGCGCACGGTGAAGCACCGCCAGCAAGCCAAGGCCGACCGGTCCGCAGGGGCAGAGCGGACATCGTAGGGTTGGTGGCGTCGGTGTGGCCACCGGTCGGTTGGGAAGGCGCGTCAGCCCAGTACGGACTACTGCCAGGGATCCGCAGCGCTCTCCTCATCGGTGAGGTCCACGCAGCGACAGAAGTGCATCTCGGCCTTGGCCTCGGCTCTCCCGGTGGCACCGTGGCGGTTCTTGGCCACGTGCATCGACAGTCTCAGTCCGCTTCCGCGGCGGAAGAGCGCTGCGTCGCGCAGGTCGGTCAGGATGACGAGCGAGCTGTCTTGGGCCAGGGGATAGCGATGCCCCAGCTGGCGCAGTCGCTCTTCGCCGGTGAAACCTCCGGCGTGCTCGCCCGGGGGATCCATCTGGGTGACGGCCACCACCGCAGGCGTTTCACTGGCCGGGAGTTCGCGCAGGGTAGCGGAGATGTGGAAGAAGCGTTCGGCCAAGGGCGTCTCGGGCACGCTGATCTGGTCGGTGTCGTCGACGATGACCAGGTCGTGGTTGCCCCACCCGGCCTCGTTGCGGATGGCTTCCAAGGTCCAGGCGCTGCGGTGGCGCAGGTCCAGCTGCCAGGTGCCCATGCGCTGTTGCGCCTGCTCCAGACGTTGCCGTGCCTGCGGATCCAGATCGTTGGTCCTGATCTGAGTGTTGCTGACCTCGGCCTCGGCGGCCAGCAGGCGGACGCGGATGCCCTCTTCGTTTTGGCTGCTGTGGAGGTAGAGGGTGCGGTGACCGGCTGCTGCGGCGTGTCTGAGCAGGTCCAGGGCCAAGGTGGTCTTGCCCTCACCGGTGGGGCCGGCGATCGTGGTGAGTGAGCCTTCTTCCAGGAAGGGCACCATGGCGTGCAGGCGCGTGTAGGGCAGTTGCACGCGGTGGTCCTGGGTAACGGTGCTCGGGGGCGTCTCGGGCACAGGGCCTCCGGGGTTGAGGTGTCAGGCGTAGGGAGTCGTAGCCGTCTATGCCACAGGGCTGGGGTGGCACCAGTGCTTCGAATGTACTGCCGCGTGTGGACACCGCGGTCCGTGAGGCTTGTGGTGGTGGGTGCATGGTCAAGGGTGTGGGCGCAGGGCGAACGCAGTCAGGCCCGTGGTATCCACTCCAGCCTCGGTGGCGTGATTGCGAAGCAGGGTGCGAATGGCTTCGGGGGCCATGCGGTCACTGGTGATGGTGCCTCCTCTACGCACACGGCGTAGAAGCCAACTCTCCGGTTCCGGGGCGGGTTCCAGGGTGTGGTTGAGGTGCCCGCGGGGCGCGAGCCGGTCAGGTCTGCCCAGGGTGTGGCGCGGAGTCGTGGTGCTGTCGTCGGTCAGGTCCAGGACCTGTCTCCACATCACCAGGGAGCAGGGCAGGCAAGTGCCCCAGTCGGCGGCGGGCAGGGGGTCGGCCAGTGCGAGCGGGGCCTGGCCCTCCCGGGTGAGGAACACCGTGTCCTCGGTGAGCTGCAGTTGGCCAGCGTGCAGGCTGAGAATCTCCTCGGGGCCGCCCCCGGTGGCTCGGGTCAGCAGCATGATGAGGCGGTCGCGGCGGGCGATGACCAGCTCGGGCCAACCCTCCTCACGAGTATGTGCCAGTACCCGGGTGAGCTCCAGATCGGTGAGCCAGCGCGATCCCCGGTAGCGGGGGCGGGGCTTGGTGTGGCGTAGCCAGCGCAGCAGGTCGGGTGTAGGGGGTTGGTTGGTGGGTTCGGGATGGCCGTTGGCGGTGTGGGCGATGGCGATGGTGGTGGCCCACCGTTGCAGGGTCGCCGGGCTGGCCTCGTGGGTGTCGTGGGCGTGGGCCAGGTACAGGGCAACGTCGTCTGGGGCGGCGGGTAGAGGGGTGCGGTCGTTGGTGCGGCACCAGTGAACCCAGCGTTTCCAGTCGGCGAGGTAGGCGCGTCGGGTCTGGGGGGCGTGCTCGGCCAGGTGTCGGCGCAGCAGCTCCAGCCCGGGGACGTCTTCCTGCGGTTCGGTGGCTTGGATGGGGCGCACGGAGTCCAGTAACGGGCGAAGCCCGGGCGGCAGTGCCGTCCGGGCTCGCTGGTGTTCCGACTGGGGTTGGGGGCCCACGGTGTCACTCCTTTACCGACCAGGGGTTGAGCATGGTGCGGGTGTTCCAGACCCGCTTGGCGAGGGCGGGCTGGGGCTCTCCGGCCAGGTCGAAGACGAAGCGCTCCAGCTCGAAGTTGACCCAGGGCTGGTTGGGGGCGAGTGTCTGACAGATGTCGGTCATGGCCGTGGCCGGATCGATGCCCAGCAGCCCAGAGTAGCGGGCGGCGGCGGTGGGGGTGCGGCTGCGACCTGCGGCGCAGTGCAGGAGTACCCGCTTGCCTTCCTTTCTCAGGCCGTGCACGGCGCGGGCGGCCTGGTCGAGGGTGTAGTGGCCGTTGGCGTTGGCGCCGGGGCGGTCGATGAGCCAGATCTGCAGGTGGTCGCGGGCGGGGATGTGGGCGAAGTCGGCGGCGCCGACGCGGCACAGGGAAACGATGGCGTCCACGTCCAGGGCAGCGGGGTCGAGGTCGGCCAGGGGCAGGTTGCCCAGGATGACGCCGTCATCGTGGGGGTGGGCCACCTGGTAGGGCGTGGAAGCGTCGGCGTTGCGGGGGTGGTGGTCGGCTCGGGGCCAGCCCTGGTGGTCGGGTGTTCCGTGGTGGCTGATGCGCACGCCTAGGCCGATGAGGTCGCGTGCGGTGATGCTGGGCCAGCCGTGGATGGCGCGCTGCCAGTGCCAGGGCACGGCCGAGGCGCCCCAGCGGGCGCCGAGCAGGGCTCCGGCGATGGCGGCGACGGTGTCGGTGTCGTGTCCGGCGCGCACGGCCGCTTCCAGGGCCAGACGCAGGTGGTCGGCGGCGAAGACCCCCTTGGCGGGGTTGTCGGTGGGCACGGGGGTGCGGGTGATGGCGGACCAGGCGGCCTGTAGCGCACTCACCACGAAGCCGTTGTTGGTGAAGGTGTGCGGGTCTTGGTCTTCGGCCTCGTCCAGACGAGTGTTCCACCACTCGCGCCTCTGCTCGGGCAGCAGTGCGACCCCTTCGCGGACGCCGTCGAAATCGGCGTGGAGCACGGCGTGGCGGATGCCCTCGCACCAGATCACGCAGGCGTCCCCGGCCAGGGGGTCGGCGTGGGTGAGGTCGCTGACCAGGCGTGCGGCTTCCGCGGTTTCCTGGGCGTCGAGCAGATCGTAGAGGGCGACGGGCCCGGTGCGCATCAGCGAACCGTTGCCCGCGGCACGGTTGCCAGTTCGCCACCAGGTGCGGGCTTCACCGAGCATGACGCTGGCGACCCAGGGGGTGGCTGCGTCGTACTGGGCGGCGCTGAGCACGCTGCTGGTCTGGGCGCCGATGTCGGTGGCGCCCGAGGCGCGCCAGTTCAAGAAGTTGTCGGCGATCTCGTTGAGGATGTGGTGGTCTTGGATGGCGACGGGCTGGGTGTTGACCAGGGCCTGGGCGATGCACACGGCCATCTGGGTGTCGTCGGAGTACTCCCCCGGCGCGTAGGGGCCCAGGCCGCCGCCGATCATCTGCGGGGTCTGGTTCTGAGTGAGGCGGGGGCGGAACTCGTAGGGGACGCCGAGCGCGTCGCCGCAGGCGGCGGCGAGTAGGACGCCGGCGGCCCGGTCGTCTTGGTGGGCGGTGGGGGTGCGCTGTAGGGCCATGGGCTCTCCCGGGATGGTGGGTGGGAAGTTCGATCCCCAACAGGTTAACACCGGATAAGTTGATTATCAAGCCCTAAAAGTCGCCTGTCACGTTCTGGGTGCCTGAGTGGCTTGTTCCTGTTAAGCACCATCCGTCACAGGAGGACACGTTGAACAGCCAGTCCCGCAGCGCACCCAACCCGCCGTTTGCCCTGCTCACCGTGTCTAGCCATCCGGACCGCCCCGAACCCCTGGTGGGACTGTCCTTTCACACCGGCGCCAACGGTGAACAGGAAGTCGGACCCCAGGTGGTATGCCATTCCTACGAGGACCAGGACCAGGCGCCGATTCTGACAGTGAGCCAGGCCCACTCCCACGCGACCATGACCCCGGCCAATCCGCTCCAGGTCAGCGACGCCGACGTGCGCTTCGCCAAGGACCTGGCCATGGCCGCCCTGCGCTACTACGAGGGTGTACACCGAGCACGCCACAACCAGCCTCCATCACTCCAGCCCTAAAGATCCGGGCTGACTCCGCTCAGCAGACACGACCCGGTCCAAGAACCTCCGACGTATACCGAGGCTTTGCTCTCTGCGGCCGGAAGAACGCGGTGCGGCCCTGCGTGCAACTGACGCAGGGCCGCATCAAGCACAAGGCGTCACTTCGCAGCTCGCTCCCACGAGCTCTTCGGCCCCGGTCTCGTGCGGACGCCGAATCTCAACAACGGGCACGGTGCTGCCCATGACCAGGGGTCTTGGAGCGACCAACGAACTGTTGCTGCCCGCCAGTGTCGCACCCTGGCCCACCTCCTTCACCCGAGCTTGCGCTCTGGCATCTGGTCGGCGAACGCGCATCCAGCCACAGGGGGAAGCGTCGGCCCAATGCGCCGGGCCATGACGCCAGGCACGCATACAGACGACTGGGCTCACAGCTCCCGGCAGTCTCAACCCCTGGTTTTCACGCCCGGACCACAAGCCACCCCAGCTAGCGCATCCAACGTCTGACACGCCAACGTTTCCGCAGATGAAGAGCGCCATGCTGACCGCACGATCGCCTTGTTCCACGCCAGCGCTTGCCAGGTTCGAGATCATAAGCTACTTTGTTCTTTATAAGCACGACCTCGGGTGGAAAGGAGTACCTTTTGCCTCGCTCACTGGAACAACGTGTCCATACGATCGCTCAGCGCGTCGACGACACCTGGCGATCCCGGTTCTCCGGCGCACCGGTCGACCTACCGGTCAGCGCCCTGGCAGCACTCGCACAAGTGCGCGGCGATGACCCCCGGGCCGCTCGGGACGCCTTCCTCGACCTTCCCGTCGACCAAGCCGCGCACGTGCTGCGCCTGCTCTGGCACAGGTTCGCCAGCACCCGACCCGACCTGATCTACCGGGTACTGCCACTGGCCCGGTGGTCCTACGGCACCGACGAACGCGACCAGCAGGCCACCTTGGTTGCCGTGGCGCGCACGGCCGTCAAGGCCGGGCTGTTCGACCTGACGATGAGCGCGCAAGTGCGCACGGTGGATGTGTTCGGGCCCCTGCTCATGACGCTGCGCCCCAAGAAGGCGTGTGAGCGCAACGGCCAGTTCTACACACCCGCCGACGCCGCCGAACTCCTCGCGCGTGGAACCGGCGCACCAGAACCGGGCGGATGGGTCTTTGAGGGGTCGGTCGGTACCGGCGGGCTCATCCTGGCCTTCGCCGAGCACGCCCGTGCCCACGGCGTGGATCCGGCCACCCTGCGCTGGGACCTGCTCGACATCGACCCGGTCGCGACCGCGTGCTTGGCCGTCAACGTCCACCTGTGGGAGCTGGGACCGCACGTGCTCATCGGTTGTGGCGATGCTCTGGCCGATGACTGGCGAGAGCGGGCCCTGTACGAACGCGATCTGGGCATCGCCATCCAGCGGTGGCAGCCGCTCTACCGCCTGATCACCGCGCCCCACCGGTACGCCCCAGCCACCTGAGCGCGCCCTGCTGACCTGACCTTTTGTTCGTCGACACCACGGGAGCCACATGAACCCAACCGACTTCGCCGACGCCATCGCCGACCAGTGGCACGAGATCTTCGGGCCCAGCCGTCTGGAAGTGCCCATGAGCGTGCTCGCGACTGCTGTGCTGCGCCAGCACCTGGTCATCCCCGCTGAGGAAACCAGCGAACCCCGTGGTTTCCTGTCCGGTCAGCACCGGGTGTGGGAAGCGGCCACGCAGCGGTGGCCCTACCTGTACCACCGCTGGGAGTGCTTCACCGACTGGCACAACTGGCCCGACCACCACCGCACCACCCACGATGCGACCACCTTCGCGCTGCGCCTGCGCACCCTGGGCGTGATCGAGCACCTGCGCGCGCTCACCCACGGGCGCGACTTCCTGGGCGGGGTGCTGCACCGCCTGCGCGCACCCCTGATGGCCGGGTCCGTGGACCCGCTGGGCCCGGAGCGCGCGGTGCGGCTGCAGCCGGACATGCCGGTGCAGACCCTGACCTTGGACCGCATCGGGACCGGGCGGCAGGTCCTGGGCGTGGTGGGCGCGCTGAACGCCGCAGGAGTCGATCCCCAGGCGGTGACCTGGCGTCTGCGCGAGATCGACGAGCTGGCCGCCGCCACGGCGTGCGTGAATCTGGCCGTGTGGCGGGTGGCCGATCCCGAGCGGGCGAACGTGCTGGTGTCCACCAGCGAGGACGAGGACTGGATTCAGGCTGAGCTGGAGGAGCGGGCCGAGGCGCTGCGGGCCCTGCTCGATCCGCCGTTCGGGTTCTGACCTCTCCCCCACCGGGGCGCCCTGAGGCGCCCCGCCCCTTGAGGGGCGCCGCCCGCTGAGGGGCGCCGCCGCCCCCTTCCCCTCTTCTTCTTTCTGTTCGTGTCGACCTGGAGGTCAGCCATGCCCGCTGCCTGGCGCACCACGCCCATGCCCGAACCCATCAAGGCTCTGCCCCGCACTGCCGCGGGGATGCCCGTGCCCTTCACCGTCTCGCGTGGGGCCGACCCCGAACGCATGGCCTACCGCGAGGAGACCGGTCTGACGGTGGTGTGCGAGTGCGATGCGAACACCGACGCTCCGGTGTTCGCCGCCCAGTGCCCCGAGCGCCAGCGCCAGTGCGCCAAGGACCGGGTGTGCTCGGTGTGCGGCCAGCCCATCAGCGATCAGGACTTTCTCGCCTTCGGTGGGCTGCCCCTACCCGGAACGGACCTGTACATGGAGGCCGGGGCGCACCCGGCATGTTTGGCCTACGCCTTGCAGGTGTGCCCAGTGCTGGCCCGCGAGGCCGGGCCCGACCACCCGGTGGTGCTGGCCGAGCGGGCGCACACCTATGAAGCGCGCCGGTTCTACGCCCCAGATGGGGATGCGTTGATCGTCTTTCAACACGGCGACCGCCGAGGCCGTGAGGTGCCGTTGCATCTGTACCTGTCCCAGCCGGTCCTGACGTGCGTGCTGGACCGGGACGCCTTCCTGGGCCGCTTCGGGCTGCCGAACTGACACCCGCCCCCGCCCACCAGCCCCGTGCCCGCTCTCACCCTCGCTCTGCAGGAGGTTCTTGTGCGCTTTAACGTGCCCCAACCCCCATCCATTCAGCGCCTGCCCACCACCCGGTCCGGCTACCCGATCCCCGTCATCACTCCGCGCGGGGATATGAGCGAGACCTTCACCATCGCCGAACTCCCCGACACCGGGCTGACCGCGGTGTGCCCCTGCCAGGACACGGACCGTCCCCACAAGCTCGGGGCGATGTGCCATGACCTGCAGCGGCGCACGATGCGCCTGCACCGGTGCGGGGTGTGCGGCAAGCGCCTGGACCCGCGCACCGGTCTGGCCTTCATCCGCTCCGACTCCCATACCTGGGACTTCATCGAGCCGCCGTTGCATCCGCGGTGCATGGCCTACTCCATCCAGGTCTGCCCCATGCTGTCCCGCCACGCCGCCAGGTCCGAAGTGCTCATCGCCCACAGCATGCGGCTGCGCGAGCGCCGCATCACGGCCTTCCCGGACGGCAGGAGCGGCGTGTCCCGCTACTTCCCGCTAGGGGATCCGCGGGCCCGCCACGCCGGAGCCCTGGACTACCTGGTGGCCACCCCGGTGAATCCGGACATCTACCCCTGCCCGGTGTGGCTCGAACACCACGCCCCGCCTCTTTCCTGAACGCCCACGACCTTGTGAAGAACGTGGTTCACATGGACACCACTCCACTCATTATTGCCGCCGTTTCCGGACTGATCGCCTTCGGCATTCTGCTGTATCCGTCGATCAAGCTCACCGGCATCATTTTCGCATGGCATCGGCGCCTGTCCGCCCAGGAAAGGGCGAACCTGACGGAGAACACCATTGTGCTGTTCTTCGCCGCCGTGACCAGCGGCCTGATCATGCAAGGGCTGGTTGGATTCGCTCGGACGGAAATGGGTCTGTCCGGCCCTTGGCCCTACCTGCTTTTCGCCGCGTTGGACGGCATGGCTGCATTCTTCGCACTCGTTTCGTACCGGTGGGCGAAGCTGGGTGCCAGCGCTGTGGGGCCCCGGGTGATGGTGCTGCTCATCGTGGCGGGCTCGGCGTGGTTTCAGTGGTCGCACTCGGCCGCCGCAGGCCAAGGGCTCTCGGCGCGGGTGGCGTGGTCGCTGATGCCCGTCATCGCCGCTGCACTGTGGGAGACCGTGCTGCGCCACCGCCGCAAGCAGTGGACCGACACCCGCAGTGAAGCCCTGGCCGGGCCGCTGATCGCGGGGGCGCGGTGGTGGTGGGATCCGTGGGGGTCGCTGCGCATCGCCCGTCTGGCCGCGATGGGACACATCACCGATCCCACCGAGGCGCTGGATCTGTACGCGATGAAGGTCGAGACCCAGCGCCGTCTGGCCGATGCCCTGGGGCGGCGGTGGCGGCGTCGGGTTCCGGCCGAGATCTCGGTGCGCCTGCGCCAAGGTTTGCACATCCGTGAGGCCAAAGAACTCACCGACGCTTTTCTATCCCAGGTGGAGCGCGAGAACGGAACCGCCCCCGAGGTGGATCCGCAGGTGTTCTTCAATGCCGTGGAGTACTACATCCAGATGACCCAGGCGGATATGACGCCTTCTGAACGGAGCCTGTGCGAACAGTTCGGGATCTCGCCGAAGAAGCGCCGATGGGCGCAGAAGGTCATCGCCAAGTCCAAGGAACTCAGCGAGGAACAGAACACCCTTGTTCCCGCTCTCGAACAGCGCAACGGAGCACGCGTTTAGCGGCCCCTGCCTCTATGCATCAAGGAGAAGGATTCATGGTTTTTACTCCCCCGGCGCAGATACGGCGCCTGCTCGATCCCGGAATACGCCATGAGTGGAACGTGGCCCTGGTCCACGGCGCCACCCCTGAGCACCAGCCGGTCGTCGACCTGCGTCTGGTCTATGACGCCTTCGGGGTGCGTACCCGGTGGGTCCACACCCCGCGCGGGCTGGAGTGGAACAGCAGCGCCGTGCGCCTGCCCGGGGCCGGGTGGACGCGCACCCGCCTGTCGCAGGCGGTGCGTCTGGCCTCGCAGCAGCCCGCGGTGCACCACCTGGTGCGGGGCCAGCAGCGGTGCGCGCTCTACCTGTGGAGCGACCGCGGTGCCCTGCGCCTGCTGCTGGCCGGGGGCGGGGTGAGCCCGGTCAGCGAGACCTACCCCGACCGCGACGCGGGCCAAGGCGCCGCTGCCGACCACTTCACCCACCTGATCGCCCACGGCTGGCAGCCCGCCCCGCCCCTGCACCGGCAGGCGCAGGGTGGTCGCGACCTGGACGGGAGGGCGTCCCATGGATGAGCACGCCCGTCACCTGGGCCAGGTGATCGCCGCCGCCTGGCGTCAGGCCTACGGGGCCGGTCGGATCGAGGTGCCCATGAGCATGGTCGCCAGCCTGGCGCTGTTCGACACCCCCACACCCGAGCACTCCCCACAGCCCCTGGGCGAGGTGGTGGAGCTGGAGGACCACGCGTTCCTGCGCGAGCTCTACGCCCGGTGGAACCTGGGCGCCTACACCTGGCCGCGCCTGCACCACCTGTGGCTGCCTTGGTTCGAGTGGACGGGCGCCCTGCTGATGTTCCCGAACCGTGAACGGACTGATGGGCGCATCATCGCCGCCGCCCGCCGCATCGGCGCCCTGGCCGCACAGGAAGGCCTGGCCGACCTGATCACAAGCGTGCACGCCTCAGCCGAGTGTGACGTGCTCGGCCACATCCTCAACCCGCTGCACACCCAGGCCCAGGCCGAGGACCCTGCCCCCGACCCCACACCGGTGTTGGTGGGGCCGGACCACGACGCCGCGTGGGCGCAGCAGCTGCGCCCCGGCGCGGTGGTCCACGACCCCGCGGCCTGGTCCGGCACCCGCATCATGCACCTGGTCCGCGACCTGGGCCAGCGCGGTATCGACCCGCGCACCCTGACCTGGCGGCTGCGCGCCACCGACACCGTGGCGGCGGCCACCTTGGCCACCTCATGCGCCCTGTGGGGGCTGGGCGGGGCCGTGGTGATCGGCACCAGCCCCGATGAGGCCACCTGGGTGCGCACCGCGGAAAAACAGATCCGGGCCGCGACGAACCGTCGTCGCCTGGGCCTGTGCTGACACCCCCCACCCCATCCCGTCTTCCATCCCGTCCAGGAGGTTCCTTATGACGACCTATCCCATGCCCGAGCAGATGGCCCGCCTGCCCCGTGTCCATGGCACGCCGGTGCCGTGGACCGCGCAGTGGAGCAGCGGTACCGAACACGTCGTGGAGCGCGAGAACGGCCCGGTGCTGGTGTGCACCTGCCGGATCGGCAAGGGCCGTCCCCGCTTCGGCAACCCGTGCGCCAACCGCCAGCGGCAGGCCGTGGCCGAGCGGCGCTGCAGCGTCTGCGGCACCCCCATCGGCGCGAAGGCGACGTGTGCTTGGACGGTGGCCGACACCGCCACCCGCTACTACGTCGAACCCCCCGCCCACCTGCACTGTCTGCTCTTCGCGTTGCAGGCCTGCCCCAAGCTGGCCTCGATCGCCCACCGCACCCACGTGGTCCAGGCCTTCAGCTACACCGTCTTCGAACGCCGA
This sequence comes from Nocardiopsis synnemataformans DSM 44143, assembly GCA_000340945.1. Lineage (GTDB taxonomy): Bacteria > Actinomycetota > Actinomycetes > Streptosporangiales > Streptosporangiaceae > Nocardiopsis > Nocardiopsis synnemataformans. The sequence goes on from ANAW01000008.1 coordinate 55,369, forward strand.
GCTGTCAGCGCCAGCCCTGAGGGGGGCGTCTTCGAGCTGGTCCCGTTCGGTGAACCCTCTGCCGGGGTGGTCGAGCTCTACGCTCTGGCCCCCGTCGACCCCCTGTTCACTACGGCGGCCGTCTGGTTGGCCGACCAGACCGAGAACCCCTGGTGAGACCACCCATATCCCCGAGGAAAGGAGGGCACCGCTATGGAGGTGTACTTCGCCCACATTCCCGCCGTCGGCACCGGGCCTGACCAGGCCCATGAACTGCTCGCGCTGGCCTGTGACGCGCAGGGGCGTCCCGGTGCGGGGGTGGTGATGAAGACGAGCGCGTCCGCCGTACATCAGATCGCCGAGGAGCAGATCGGTGCGATCCGCTGGTACCAGGCCAGCGGGGAGGTCAGCGAGATCTACGTGACCCCCCGGATGCGCCGCCAGGGGGTGGCGACCGCGCTGTGGAGGACTGCTCGAAACCTGCACACCATGGCCACCGGGTGCCCTCTGCGAATGTCGGGGCGCCGCACGGTCCTGGGTGACCTACTGGCCCAGCGGGTGTGCGACCCGCCGCCGCCCCTGGACGAACTCGTTCTGCCAATGACTCCCCGCGAGGCGACCGAGGGCGCCGGGCAGCACCAGTTGGCGCCCGACGACATCGACGCGGCCCTGGACCGGTACCGCTACCTGGGCGTACCCGCGCTCCTGCTGCTCGCCTACTGCGCGCCCACCGCCGAGCAGGCCTGGGTCCAGTACGGCCGTGCAAGCCGCGGCTGAAGCCGTCCACACCTCTGCTCGACCCCCTAATATCCCGGGCCCTAGATCTTCGTGGAAGGTTGCCACGCACGCTTCCCTGCTCGTGTCTCACCGGCCCCGGATTACCAAGCCACAGCTCACTGCGCGCATGAGGCCAGTCCCGGAAGCGCCCCTCCGCATCGAAGCGACTCTGTACCTAAGCCCTCGTCGGGAACAGGGGCCCACCACAGAGACCACTTCCACTGACATGGGGGTCGCCCCTGCTCCCGACAGGTCAAGGGGTCACTGACCTGCTGAGTTTGTCTCCGCAGATGCCGATGACTCGTTGTCCAGGTCCAGCTCGGTCTGGCTTCCCTGGGGGGCCGATCCTGTCCGCCATGCTTCAAACTCCTGTTCTGATACCTCGAACCAGTGGCTGAGGGCCTTCTTGAGGTCCTTGGTCGCCAGCTGCTCAGCCCGCACTCCCCGCTTCCCGGGATCGAGAGCGAGAGCGGGATCACTCTCCTTCAGGGCCTTGTCCTTCTGCTTGATGCATTGGTCAAGGTAGAGGCGCCGAGCTTGGCCGAGCCTGGCGTCGAAGACGTCCCGGTCGGTCAGCCAGGGGGCGATGTGCTGCCACACCTCGGGGACGGTGAGTGCCTGCATCCAGAAGTATCGGAAGTACACCGCGTTCGGGGTGTCCATGTTGGTGATCTGGTTGATCGGGTAGCTGCAGTCTCTGCTGAAGGCATACCTGCGGTCGCGGGCTCGCCCGTGGTCTAGTTGGAAGAAGGTGTTCCATGCAGCGACGAGGGCGTCAGCGAAGGCGGGGAGGTCCTTGTGATCGACCCCGCCGGGCTGTTCCTTGCGCATTTCCCACAGTGAGCCGAGGGCCATGGTCATGCCGAGCTGGCAGGCATGCGTGTTAAAGACATCGAAGGCGATCTTGCAGCGCTTGATGGCCTGAGGGCGGGTCGACCCAAGGTATTCGCGGGCGCGGTGCTCGTCGAATTCGGCCTGCTTCTCCCTCTGGGCCTCCCAAGCTCGGATCACGTCCGACTTCACGGGGCGAGGACCATCAGAGTTGCGGACAGCGTCCTGGTAGTGGTCGTAGCTGTCGCGGAGGGTCCAGTAGACTCCGACTCCGCCGAACAGAGCGTCGTGGGCGAGCGCCGCATGGGTTTTGGTGGTGTCCCAGTTCTCCTTGAACTTGGTGAGGCTGGCGGCGTGGGCCGCATAGGGGGCGGTCTTGGACAAAAGGGTCAAGATCGCCTGTCCCCAGGTGTCCATGAACCTGCCAGCCAACACCTCCGCACGGCCCAACGGGAACTTACGGTCCCCGATGCTGTCCCGGTCATACTGGTAGCCGCCATCATCGAAGCAATCCGGCAAGAGGCTGACCAGATCCAGTTGGGTGTGCATGAACTCGTCACGGTCCTTAGCACTCTCCCGCCCGCCGATCTGCTGAGCGAGATTGGCGAGGTACTTTTCGGGGCCAAAGACGCAGCGATTGACGGCCATCTTGAGCAGGTGGATGTTCGTCATCACCGACCAGCGGGCCGGGCGGCTCGTGTTGACCTCGGGATTGTCGTACTCGACCGCGTACAAAGGCAGGTAACTGTTGCTGCGGCCGCGCAAAGCGCTCAGGAGACTGCGCGTCAGGACGTTGGAGAGCTCACCATCAGACAGGAGGATGATGCGGGAATCGCTCGGCGGGCGGGCCTCCTTGTTGACGTCGACAAAGAGCTTGCGCGCTGCCTCATGTGGCCGTGAGGGATCGCCGGTCTCATCAGGGAACCAGCAGACGGTCACTGGAACTTCGATCTTTGCCAGGTCCAGTTCGGAGACCTGGTGCTCGTCCAGCAGGCGCTCGACCTGGTGTTCGTAGAACGGGCGGAACTTCTCGCCGTTGTTGTGCCAGGTGCGGGACAGTGTGCGTTCGATGGCCAGCAGCGCCATCGCTCGGTGTTGGCCATCAAGAACCACGAGACTGGACTCGGACTGGTTCCACCACAGCTTGCCTAGGCTCGCAGAGTGCAGTTCACCGTCTGGGAACACGAGCCGGTGGACCTGGAAGGCCTTCCCCGCTCGCGTTTCCTCCCAGAGCGTGTCGTCATGCTCGACCTGGGTGGGATCCGCCAGTGTCGGAAAGGTGGTCGGTCGCTTGTTCCGGAAGGGGAGGAGGACAGCGACGATCGGAGGGAAGAGTGCGGGCCCAGTCGCCTCTTGCTTGAGCAGGTAGGGGATCAGTTTGACCGCCACCCGGTGGTCATCCAGGTCGCGTTGCAGCAGTTGGTTGAAGTCCAGGTCGCCGGGGTCCATGATCTCTCGAACGGGGGCGAGGCTCCTGGTAAGCCGTCGTTCGGGGGCGTCGAGATCTCCGCCGAGTCGGGCCTTGGTCATGATGTAGTCGACCCGGCCAGCAGGGGTGGCGAAGCTGCCCCAGGTGCCTTGCACGTAATCGCGGAACGTGAAATTGGAACCCGAGCCAAACATCTTTGTGTGTTTACCTTTCTGAAGACGGTGATGCCCAGAGTGGCAGGAGAATGCTTCCCGTGCACTTTGATTCGGCATGGCTGAGTGATTTTGGGCGTTCGATAATGCTTGCGAGTCGCAGTGCGTGGGGTGGGATGCTAAGAGCATCCCACCCCACGTCCGCTCACTGGTCCTTGAACTTCTCTCGGAGCAGCGCCTCGGTGAACATGCCCCAGTAGGTGCGCAGGTCGTCGAAGCGCTCGGGGTCCTCGTACATGCCCTCTGCCCGTGCGTAGCCCATGAACAGCAGGTCGATAGCTGATTGGGCTCGCAGGGCCAGGTCGGTGAGCTCCTCGTGTTCCAGGCCTTCCGCGCCCTCGTCGGCAACTTTCTTCAGTGGTGCATACACCTTGTCGAAGAAGGCGTGGCGGTGGTTGATCTTCACCACGGATTTGCCGTTGAGGTGGCGGATCTCCAGGAATTCCTTACCGGGCCACTGTCCGTCCAGCAGCGTGATGGGCTTGTTCTTGATCTGCTCGCGCAGCTTCTCGATCTCGGGAGCGTCGTTGTCGGCGTCCAGTCCCATGTCCGCGGCGGTCTCCTGGACGACCTTCTCCTCTTCCTCCGCGGTCGTCCCCCGACCGGCCAGCCCCTTGGGCAGAGAAGGCGCTACCTTGGCGGCGGTGTCCATGCTCCCGCTGTGCTCGCCGTTCTCCAGCCGCTGGCGGGTCTCGTGTTCCTTCCACGCCGCACGCACCTGCCGCAGCGCCTGCTTCACCGGAGCCTTGAGCCAGTCCCGGAGTTGGTCCCGCAGCTTGCTGACCGGCTCCGCACCGCGCTTGACATGGCGGACCTGGAAGTACTCGTCCAGTTCGGCGGGAAAGCTGACCTCGATGGCGACGTAGCGCAGAACCTTGTCGTTGCGTCCGCCTTCCAGCAGGCGCGGAACGATGTTGTAGTAGATCTCACGGCCGTTGCGCAAGATGCTGATCTTGGCCGTGTTCTCGTAGTTGATCTGGAACTCTCTAATGTCCTGCCCCTTGAAGTCCACCTCGCCACCGGCGCCCTGCCGGGGACGGAACTCCTTGGGCACGATGGTGACCGCGACGTGGACCTTGTGGCCGTCGATCTCCAGATCGGTCTCCTCGATGAGCTCTCCGCGTGGGTCCAACTGCTTATAACGGGAGATGATCCGGGGGTTGTCCCTCAAGAAGAGCGGGTCGTGGAGTGAGATGACCTTCCCGTCCAGCTCGAACACCCGGCCTGTGTCGATGTAGGTGCGGTAAGCCCGGGCGATGAACTTGCGCAGGTCGGAGAGCTTCTCATCGAGGGAGGTGCCGTAGGTACCGCCGCTGGACAGTCGGTCGATCTTTCCGAACACTACGACCGTGCCGGAGGCGAACGGCCGACCGTCACGACCGCTCATGAGCTTGGCCGCTTCTGCAGGCCAGCCCTCAGCCTCGGTGGTGGTGATGTGGGTCTGCTCGCCCTCGCGGATCTCCTCGAGGTCGATATGGCTGTGGTAGATCGTCGGGTTGTTGGTCTGCTTGCTGTAGATGTCGATGCGTTCGCCCAGACTGAGGCCAGCGAGCTTGAGTCCGACACCGAACCGTCCCAGCCCTTGGCGCTGCCCGTAACGGGTGCTGTAGCCCATGGAGAGCACGTGGTGCATCTGGGTGGGGTCGATGCCGATGCCGTTGTCGGCGATGATGATGCTGTCGATCGTCTTCTTGCCGCGGCTGAAGACGGATTGCACCCGCATCAGCGTGGCCTCGGCCTCGATGGAGTTGTCCAAGGGCTCGCCGATGGCGGCGGTGAGGTCGAAGCCTGCGTCACGCATGGAGTCCAGGGCTCGGTCGACCTGGATGAGGTCAGCGCGGTGGTCGTCGGAGGACAAGAACAGCGGAGTGTTCGCCATGGTGGATCCTTAGCTGGTGGTGGTGCCGTAGTGGCCCCGGACCTGTCCTGGGAACTACAGGTGGAGACGGGGCCAGCGCGCATCGCGCTGTCCAGGCATGCAGAACGCGCACGGGATGGGATGGAAGTCGGGACGATCAGGGTGGATACGGTTGGACACCTGGGGGGTCAAGAGGTGGAACAACGCGCACTCAGCGTCATAGGCGCTGACCGCGTTGGGGTAGACGTCGTAGGTGAAGTAGTCACCGTGCCGGTCGGTGCAGTGTCGCAGGAGTCTTCGACGGATGTCGGTGTCGCTGCGGCCGATGTACGTGGGCTTGCCGTCTGCCGTATGGAGCACGTAGGTGCCGATTTGCTGTGGCGGGATGAGGGCGCGCACCATCCACGAACGAAGCCTCAGGGCTCTGGGCGTCATGCAGCGGCCTCCGCTGCGGTCCACAGTGTCCTCGCGCGGCGGCGGGCACGGCTGATGCGCTCGCGCATGCGCGGTAGTGGCACACCGTTGCGCCGGGCCATGGAGGCGGCGTCGTGGCCGTGTGTGAGGTCTTCGAGAAGAGTGCGTTCCCCGTTGGCGAGTTGGGGCTCGGTCTGCAGCCACGCACGGATCTCAACCACCAGGTAGCCAGCGTCGGTGTTCTCCTGGTCGCCAAGCTCATCATCGAGGACGGCAGCAGGAGGAGCGATAGCTCGCCGACGCTCCAGCACCTCGTAGGCGTGTCCCATGGCCGAGCGGATGCGGTGCCTGGCGGGGGTGGAAGTGTCATCAGGGTTGCGCAGGAGCTCGTCGAGGGCACGGTCGATGCGGTCGAGCTCGTAGGTGTCGTGGCTGGCCAGGGCCTGCTTCTGCAAAGCCTGAACTGCCCCGATGACCGGGGGGCTGATCATTTTGCTCCAAGTATCTGGTGGTGGGCCCCATGCGGTGGCACACGTCCGAAAAGTGAAGCTCAGTTATAGAGTTGTCGGTCAGCGTACTGGACGGAGCCGACAAATGAGGGGTTTCACCGAAACTGGGCGGCTTCGACTCTTCCTTCCCCCTCACTCATAGAGGTCGGGTGGTACGCGGGCTTGTTGCGCCCTCTTTGGAGAAATCTTTGGCAGGTCTGTCGGCCACAGCTGTGAACTGGCACATTGCGGCATACGAAGGGCCTGCCTCCGCGAAAATGTTCGGGAGGCAGGCCCTGGTGCGTGAGGGTGCTACTCAGTGGTAATAGCAAGAAGGTCCTGAGTAGAGCGCAGGTCCTGGCGCCCAGCGAGGAAGCCGATACCTCGGTGCAGGTGGACGTGCAGGGTCTTGCTCACGCCGGCGTCTGTGAGGTCTTCGCCATCGGCCACACACCTTTGCTTGAGTAGAGACAGGTAGATGTCGCTGTGCGGCCCTGCGAAGGTCTTCCACGCGATCTCCACGTTGGAGTCGGTGACGATGTCCCGCACGAGCGGAGTGGAGGGGTCACGTAGGGACATCGCCAGGGCCCACCGGCACAACTCGTTCCACTGGGTCAACCCAGTGTGTCGCTTGAGCCAGGCCAGTTGGTCCTTGGCGGCTTGGGACAGCCGGATGGTGATCTCAGACTGCATGCAGGACTCCCTCAGTCCACCAGTAGCCGGATGCAATGCGGGTAGTGAACGTGGTGTCGTCGTGCACGAGGACGTAGCTATGAGCGATGGACGGCTTCAGCCGCCGGAGGAGATGTTCGTCGATCTCCTCGTCGGTGGACAGAAGTAGGACCTGTCGGCCGGCATGCGGGAAGTATCTGTCCACGAGGTGCTCGCGGTGGCGGCTGTCCAAACGCCCGAGTGGGGTGTCGATTACTGTGGGCAGCCGGTTGCCCGCGACCTTGGCTAGCCCCCACAACAGCGAGATGGCCAGCAGCTGGCGCTCGCCGGCACTCAGCCGGGTGGGGTCGATGACCTCTCCGTCGCGGTTGGTCAGAGCGAGGGTGAACTTGTCGGTGTCGATCCGAAGATCCTTCACCAACCCGTTCTTGCGCATCAGTGCCTGGAAGCTGCGCAGGACGGCCACCTCAAGGCTGCTGATGTGCTTGCGCAAGAGTGCCCCACCGAACTGCCCCAGCGTGGCACGAGCCTTCTCCGCATAGGTGACAATGCGCTGCAGTTCCTCCTCACGGACGAACGTCTTGACCCGCTTTTGCCGTGCGCGCTCCAAGTCCACCTCGAGGCGCTCGAGACGAGTCTTGGCCTCCTGCAACAACTCCTCATGCTGGTCAACCGTGGCACGGGCGACCACCACGGCATCCCCCGCCTGCTGGCGGTTCTCGATCAGATCCTTGATCAGGCGCTCATCGGGGACAGCCGCCAACTGACGCTCGGCCTGCTGCAGTTCGTGAGCGGCCTTGCCCGCGGCTTGCAGGAGTTCGACTGTGCGTTGGACCTCCCCCCGCAAGACTCCCTCCAATGTCGAGAGCTTCTCAGTGAGGCCACGTGGAAGGGATAGGTCCAGCGCCAGATCCGCCTTGGCCGCGCGCGTCTCACGGTCAGAGGCCAGTTTCTTCTCCAGCTCAGCACGGACCGCAGCGGGAACGCCGTCAGAGAGTTGATCCATCAGCCATGCATCACGTGCCTGCAGGGTGCCCGTGATCTGTTGGGCCTCACTCGCTTCCTGCTCGCGTACAGCTTGCACGTTCAGTGCCACGAGCTGGTCGCGCAGCAGCACCAGCGGTAGCGCCCCTTCCGCCAGGTTTCGAAGAGCTCTTTGGATCTCGGACAAGCGCTCCTCAGCGGCGTCCTTGGCCGCTTCCAGCGAGCGTCGCTCCTCGTACAGCCGGCCGCCTGCCCTTTCAAAAGCCCGCTCTGCTTTGGCGAGCCGTGCCTGGGCGACGTCCAAGGACGAGGCTGCTTGTGCCCGGTTCTGGCTGTGGTCGGACACTTCCTGAGCAGCGGCCTCTTGCTTGGCCTTCAGAGCACGGATCTGCTCGATGATGCCCTGATCTTCTTGAGACAACCGCTGGCGACGCTGAAGGGCAAGCAGGTCAGTCCGCAGCCGTTCGACCGCTCTAACACCGAGGAGAGATTGGACAGCTGCCTCGATGACGCCGGCAGCACGCTCGGAGTCTGCGAGCTGCTCGACCTTCTCGCCATCGAAGAAGAAGAGCGAAGCGACTTCGAGCGGAAGGATCTCTTCGACGTGCTCGGCCCACGTGTCGCTGATCGCGTCGTCGTATTCACCGTCCACGGAGACGGAGAGGTTCTCGCGCACGTTCTTGCCGCTGACGTGCCAAGTACGCGCGATCTCATACGTGCGTTGGCGCCCTTCGACGGTGATCGAGAACTCCAACTGGAGTTGCGCACCGCGGCTGGGGTCAGCGGCTCGGTTGATGCTCTCGCGTAGGTAACTGTCGTAGGAGCGGTTACCCCGTCCGCTGCAACGAGCCCTGGGCCCGTACAGGACGAGTTGGATCGCATCGAGAAGAGTCGTCTTGCCGCAGCCGTTGAGGCCTCCAATCAGAACAATCGGGCGCTTCGGCTTGACCCGCAGATCCAAGGACTGCCGCCCCTGGTAGGCGCCGAAGTCGTGCAGGGTGAGGTTATGCAGGTGCATCAGTGGTGGTCTCTTCGTCCAGCGTCATCTGGGTGGGGTCGCTAGCGCGCAGTTCCTCGAGCTTCTTGGCGAATTGCAGCGCATCGTCTGCGTCCTCGTAGTAACCCTTCTTGACCGCCTTCTCCAAGGCTTCGAAGAGGCCTGCCCTTCTGCTCATCGTCCGGTACTGGCGCTCGACCGCCAGGAGCTCGCGGGTCATCGAGAAGTGGATCGGGTCGTCTTCGCACGCCTCCTTGAGGAGCCCGATCTCCTCGGCTCCCAGGACGAGCTGCTCGTCCAGGGGGGAGCCGGGGAACTTCTCACCGGTGGCGTCCTCGTAGATCTGCGGCAAGGAGTCCTCGACCTCGTGCTTGTCGAAGACCCAGATCCGACGAATCTCGTGTAGCTCCGCCATCGAGATGAGCTCGATGTCGCTCACCTGCTCAGGGGCCTTCCTGCGAACCCGGGCTTGTGCGTCAAGAAGCTTACGCAGCCAGTCCTCACGAGCTGCCTGCTTGTAGGGGCCGGGGATGGGCCGATCGCCGAACAGCTGGACGTTGCCGTTCATCCGGCGAAAGTCCCGTGTCTGGCTCTCCTTGCTCACGTCGTCGAGCTCGTTGCGGAGCTTGAGCAACGGCCGCATCCACTGCTTCTCTTCGTCGTTGCGGATCATGGCGGTCATGGACTTGTCCTGATCCACCAGCGTGCACGTCCAGCAGCCGAAGCGGCTGTCCCCGCACGTGGGTGTGGTGTCATCGACGACGAGCGGGCACTCGGAGTCGTCGGATGCCCCCTGGTACATCGTCAACAAGTCCTTGTTCTGATGTCCCCAAGGGTTGGGGTACTGCATCAGGAACGCCCATACCTCCTCCGTCGACCATGCCTCGATTGGGCTGTAAACAAGAGAGTTGGGCAGTTTGCCGTTGGGTGAGAGCCGGTCGCGGACACGCCCCTTCTCATGCCGGGTCATCGCCCGCGCCCGGGCCTGGCTCTCAGCCTTGCGGATGCCCAGCACCAGGATCGCCTCACCGTGGCGGCGTACGACACGGCGGATGAAGGAGTTCGACGGCTTGATCTTCAACCGTTCGGTGCACCACCGGAACTTGGGGCGTGGCGCCGGATAGCCGCGGCCGATCAGGTTGACCCAGAAGGTGTCCTTGATAGCCGGGGTGAGCTTGTGCGACTCGATGGGAAGTTCCTGTGCCTGCGCAGCCATGCCCATGGTGTCCAACGACTGGCTGACCCATGCAGCAACAACTGGGTTCTCCACCAACGTGTCGGTACTGATGACGTGGACCGGCTTCGTGCGCTGCTCGGTCGGCAGGTCCTTCAGCGCCAGCCACACCAGCTGGAGAACGGCGGTGGAGTCCTTGCCACCGCTATATCCGATGACCCAGGGCACCTCGTCGGCGACGTAGAGCTCGCGGATCTCCGCCGTCAGCTCCTCAACCACCTCGGTCAGAGACCGGTCCTGGAAGGGTGCCTTCGACGTTGCGGTACTCATGAATCTCCTCGCAGGTAGGCGTCTTCCGCTCTCTGTTCCTCAGCGCTCAGTTCAAGTTCGAGATGCTGGCGCAGGAAGTTCACGGTCAGGGTCAGGTTCTGGTGGCTCTTGGAGACTTTCCCGTTGATCAGGGCGCGCCCCTCCCACTCCGGGTTGGCGCGCGTCCAGTCCACCGACGAAAGGCAACTGAGGGACGGAGCCCAACTAGCGGGATCCAATGATTCACGGAGCAGCGTGTTGCCCACCCGCCCCAGTGCGTGAAGCGCGATGCCGTGGCTGTGCAAGTAGTCACGGCGCACGTCCCGCGCCGATAGTTCTCGGCGTCGCACCAGTTGCCACTCCGGGATCACTGCATCGATCGACGTCCAGTACGCTTCGGCCAGTTCCTGTGATTGCTCCTTCGGAACCCGCAGTCCCTGAAGCAGTGCCTGAGTGGCGTAGTACACCGAGCTCAAGGTGAACAGCTTGCGTGAGCGCAGGGAGAGCGTGCTGCTCTCCATCTCCACGCATCCCTTGAACACCGGTGTCCGCATGGCCAGCAACCGTACGATGGACGCCAGGTCGTCGCGATGGTCGTACAGCACCCCGATGGAACGCGGGGGGCGTACTGCGTGGCGGTTCAGATCGGCGAACATCTGCTGGCAACGGGCGAGTCCGGTGTCATGGAAGAAGACGACCGCGATGGTCTCCTCGCCCAGGTCAGGGTTCTCCTTGAGGGCCTGCTCGATCGCCGCACGCCGGTGCTGGCCGTCGTTGATCAGGAACCGAGCGGCCATCGGGATCCGAATCTGACCAGTACGCATACCCACGCCGCTGTCGGCGATGGCTTCGAAGTGGACGTCGCCGTCGACAGAGGCAGTGAGCGCGCTGAAGACGTAGTCGGTGGGGTTGTCGACGATGTAGCGGGTCAGCGCAGGCAGGCGACCCTTGTTCAGGATCCGCTGGGCGCGCACCTCGGGCGCCAGTTCGTCCTCGTCGAAGAGGAAGATCTTGGGGATGAGCCGCATCGGGCACATGGACACGTAGTACTCGCGTCCTGCCTGGATGCCGCGGATGGCTGGAAAGACGTATTCAAAGCCGGCAGACGTAGCCGGTTCCGCAGACTGAGAAGCGATAGAGGATACCACCCGGACACGCTATCGTACGTCAGTGAAATAACGTACAGGGACCGCAAATTAACGTTCGAAGGTGACTTGAGCTCGATGGTGACGTACCTCGATGTAGCGGCGACAACACGTGTTGACCAGCGTGTGGCCGATGTCGTCCAGCACTGGATGACCACAGAGTTCGGCAATGCGGGCAGCCGCCACGGCTATGGCACCCGGGCCAAGCGGGGAGTGGAGCGAGCACGCGAGTACCTAGCCGGCACCGTCAAGGCGGAACCGGACGAGCTGATCTTTACTAGCGGCGCCACGGAGAGCAACAACATCGCCCTGCTTGGGCTCGCGCCGTACGGTGAGCGCACCGGACGCCGTCACATCATCACGTCTGCCATCGAGCACAAGGCAGTCCTGGAGCCGCTGGAGCACCTCGCTGGTCGCGGATTTGAGGTCGACTTCCTCGAACCTGGCCTCTCTGGACGGGTCACGGTTGAAGCGGTGATGGAACGACTCCGCCCGGACACTCTTCTCGTCTCACTGATGCATGTGAACAACGAGACCGGGGTGATTCAGCCAGTTGCTGAGCTGGCCCATCAACTGCAGGCAACTGCCACCTACCTGCATGTGGACGCTGCTCAGGGGTACGGCAAGATCCCTGACGACCTCACTGCGCCCATCGACATGATCAGCGTCAGCGGGCACAAGATCGGTGCTCCCAAGGGCGTGGGAGCGCTGGTCACCCGTCGCCGGGAATCCATGGATGACGAGAGACCGCCACTCGAGCCGATCATGTTCGGTGGTGGGCAGGAGCGGAAGCTCCGCCCTGGAACCCTGCCCGTTCCTCTGATTATGGGGCTGGCCGAGGCTGCACGGATCTTCGAATCTGAGCACACCCAATGGCACGCCGCCGCCCAAAAGTTGCGCTCCCAGCTCCTCACCGGGCTAGCTCAGACGCGCTGTCGCCTCAACGGTGACCAGGAGCATGTCGTCCCTCACATCATCAATCTCTCATTCGAGGATGTGGACTCCGAAGCTCTCCTCGTCACACTCAAGGACTCAGTCGCAGTCGCCACAGGCTCCGCATGTACCAGCGCCTCATACACCCCCAGCCATGTGCTCCAAGCCATGGGGCTACCCGAGGAGGTGGCCTCGAATGGCTTGCGCTTCTCCTGGTTCCCCTCACAGGCAACGGACTTGGACATGGAGGAATTGGTCAACGGGATCGCGAAGCTTCAGCCATCTGCCTGATGTACTGCGTCTCGCGGCGCGGGGAATGCGTGACCCGGGCAAATCATGCCGCACCTAACCCAGACCGGCACACCCCGGAAGCAGCACTAGGGAAGACATGTGCTTGGCCAGGACTTAGTCGGTCAGCGACGATCCCGGAGACTCCAAGGGCAGCCTCCAGTGCCCCAACGCTGCCTTGGCCGCGGCCTGGATCTGCGGCCCGGCTGACTCACCCCAGCCCAAGAGCGCCTCGGCCTCGGCCATGCCGCATCGGTGCCGGACATGCACACGTCCGTGGTCGGGGTCGGACGCGCGCTCACCGAGCACGGCCAGGCGTGCGGCCATCCGCAGCTGGGCGTACGGTTCCTGTCCTGGCCTGTGGACGGTCTGATAGCCCAGGTAGATCGGTTCGGTGAGACCCACCTGGACTTCTTCCCACACCTCGCGTTCCAGTGTGGCCAGGAGATCCCCGCGGTCCTGGGGTTCGGGTGTACCGCCGGTTCTCTAGGCTCTTCCCAGTTGTCGGCTGAGAGCCCAAGGGAAGGGGCCTATGGACGTCCTGGAGCACTGGAGTGTCGACTTCTACGATTTCACAGTCCCGCCTCACCCCTTCGATGATCCAGCGGTTCTGGAGTTCGGAGACCTGCACGCCCGAGCCGCCAGCAACGGGGCCCGGCATGGCACTCCGGTGCTCCTCTCGCCGGCAGGGCGCCCCGACTCGCGGATCAACCTGTTCTTCCGCGAAGGGCGCATGGCGGCGTGCGAGCCCAGCACCTGGAGGCGCTACGCGTACACGCTGGTCGTGTGGCTCGATTTCCTCGATGCCCTCGGCCGTTCCTGGGACAGCGCGACGCCGCGGGATGTCGAAGCGTTCAAGGACTGGCGGCTCACCGATCACCGCAATGACGAGCGGATCAGGCCCACGTCCTTCGATACCGACCGTGCTGGCCTCAACTCCTTCTACTCCTGGGCGGGACAGCGCTACGGGATCCTCAACCCCGTTCCCACCGTGCACACCGACACCGCAAACGCGGGCGGCCCGGCCCCCGAGCACGGATACACGCGCGGACGACGGGACCCTCTGCGCCCGGGTGGATCAACGCGGCGGCAGGTGAAGTGGCTGCTGCGACCGGCCTTGGAGCAGTGGCGCGACATCGGACTACGCGGCTACGGGTTCGACGGGGTTCGTCGGCCGGGTTGGCGAGGTGGCAACGAGGACCGGGACTCCGCGTTCGTCGATGGCCTGTACGGGACGGGTCTTCGCGTCCGTGAGTGGGCCAGCCTCCTGGACGTCGAGGTCCCGGTGTCGGGCAAGGAGCGGATGGGCGAGGCGTGGCTGGCCGCGAGGTGCACCAAGGGAGGGAGAGAGGGGCGGACGTACTGGATTCCGCAGCGGGTGCTGCAGACTGTGGAGGGGTACACGGATCCGCTGGAGGGATCCAGGTCCGAGTCGATCCACCGAGCCCAGCGGGCGGGCCGGTACGAACGGCTGCGCGGAGTGCGCATCGTCACCGGCCACAACCCCCAGACCAAGGAACTGTACGTCGAAGGGACCGATGGGGTCGCCGCGTTGGCGCTGGACGTCCTGGCACCTGACGAGCGGCGATTCCTGTTCCGCCGCACACCCCAAGGGCTGGAGCCGTTGTGGCTGTGGCTGTCGGTCAGCGGGCTACCGAAGAAGGTCTACAGCTGGGAGGACACCTTCGCAGCGGCGAACACGCGCATCGCGCGGGCGTGGGTGCGGGCGGCGGACCCGGACAAGCGCCTCAGCCAGGTCGAGCGCGAACAGATCCGCGGCCGGTGCCCGCTCCGCGCCACACCCCACATGTGCCGACACAGCTTCGCGCTGAAGTGGTTCTGCATCCTGTCCTTGCTGGACGGGCGTCGCCTGGAGGGCTTCACCGCCGAGGAGATCGAGGATTTCCGCGACCAGCTCGGCGACATCTGGCTCCAGATGTCCATCCTGTTGGGACACAAGCATCCGGACACCTCCCGGGACCACTACCTGGAGCCCTTCACCGGCCTGCAGCTGTCCTACGTGATGTCCTTGCTCGACGACGACGAGCAAGCCGGTGTCGACTCGTTGGTGCGCGTGTTCGCTCGTCATGGCGGATCGACCATCGCCCCGGTGACGCCCGCCGCAGCTCTTCGTCTGGGCGCTGGTGGGGGTTCTCAGTGAGCAGGGGCGGGAGGGGAGGACGTCGCGCGTCGCAGCCCGGACCTGACTGGCAGGCTCCCGAACGGTTACCGACCGAGGACGCGACGAAGGTGGTCTTCTTCGAAGAACAGAGCGGGCGGCAACAGGTCTTCGATCTCTCCCGATTCCCGGTACCGGCCGTGATGCAGCAGTGGATGGCCCGGTTGCTGGCGGAGCGCTGCGGACCGCGAGGCGGCAGCAAGCGGCTTCGTACCGCACAGGGATACTTCCAGGCCCTGCGGTCCTTCGCGACGGTGCTGGCCGAAGCCGATCCCGTCCCCTCCGGCCCTGGCGAGTTGGCCCGCGTCCACTTCCAGGCCTTCCACGACCGTTACGAGCACACTCCGGCGGCCTTGCGAAACTACGTCCAAGCACTGCGGCGTCTGATGCGGGACTGTGCAGAACTGACCGAAGACGCCCGGCGAGGCTTGCTGCGCACCCGACTGCCCAACAGCACCCCCGAGAACCAGATCATCGCTTACAGCGATGCCGAGTGGCAGCAGATCATGACCGCACTGCGCAGAGACATCCGTACGTGTCGGGACCGCATCCGCCAGGGACAGCGTCTCCTGGCGTCCTTCCGGGCCGGCGGGCTGGAGCCCGGCGGCCGGGAGGAGGCCCTGGGGCGGCTGTTGGACCAGTTCGCCAGGACCGGTGACCTACCGCGCCGCCGGTCCCCAGGCGGGAAGTGGTATCACGTGCCGGAGCTCTCCGGCTTCGGCGGTGCCAAGGCGATCATCCACATGTTGTGCCTGACCAGGGACGAGTCGACGGCGTTCGCGTTGCTGATGTGTGCTCTCACCGCGGAGAACTTCGGCACGGTCAAACACTGGCCTGCCGTCCACACCCGCCCTGACGGCGGAACAGGACTCCAAGCCGTCGCGTTGGTGGAGGAGTCCAAGCCTCGCCGTGGGCCAGAACACGAGCACATGGTCGTCGCCCTGGAGGATCTACCACCCTCACTTCGCGGTGCCATTGAGGGCCAAAGCGCGGACTTCAGGCTCTTCCACTCCCCACTGCGGCTGTACGAACTGCTGTTGGAGCTAACCCACGTGGCCCGACAGATCAGCGGCGAGTCCTCTGCCTTCGTGGCCTGCTCACCGATCGGCCGGTATGGCCACGCCGAGGGCATGTGGAACACCAGCGTGCACGTGAATCACTGGCAGCGCACCCGCGGTTTCCCCCCTACAGGAAGCGCGGCGCCCGGCGGCAAACCCTCGATCCAGGTTCGCCGCATCCGACAGACCGCTCTCGAACTCCAGCGACGCCCCGTGGCGCATAGCCGTCGAACGCTTCGTGATCACTACCTTCGACGCAGCGCGACCGTCCAGGCCCAAGGCCGCGCCGTGGTCGGTCAGGCACTGCAGGAGCAGGTCACGAAAGCACGAACGGCGCTGGAGGTTCCCGTGTTCACGCGGGTGTTCCTGGACAGGGCGGCCGCGGACCCCTCGCTTGCAGCCGCCGAGACCGGGCTGGCCCCACAAGTCCTGGAGCAGATGATGGCGGGAGTCAAGGACACCGCGGTGACCGCGTGCACCGATCACCGGGACAGCCCGCACGCACCGCTCGGACAGCCCTGTACAGCGTCCTTCCTCGCCTGCTTGGACTGCAAGAACGCGCGGGCTCTGCCGCACCAGCTCCCGGTCCAGATCGCCGTACACGACCGGCTCCTGGCTTTGCGGCCCAATCTGGATCCCGCTCTGTGGCGCGTCAGATACCAGGTTCCGGTCCGTCAACTGGAAGACATCCTGAGCCACTACCCACCTGCCGAACAGGAAGCGGCCCGCCGTTCCCTGAGCACGGACCAGGACCGCCTGGTCAGTGATCTTCTCAACGGAAGGCTCGATCTGAAGTGACCACCCCCTGTCGCACTCCGGAACGGTTGCAGGCTCCCGCAGAGGATCCCGTTGCTTGGCCCGCCGACGACGTTGTCATCCTGCGCAACCGAACGGTTCGCATCGGCACGCCCGCCTCGCGCATGTCACGCTTCGGAGACGACGTGTGGCACCTCCAGCCGGCCCACCGCGACGCACACAACAAGATCAACACCCTGCGGTGGTCCAACTATCCGAGTGCCCTGCGTCGACACTTCCGCGCGTTCTTCCTGGCCGTTCTCGACCACCCCATCCCGGTGGAACCCAACGGGCACCAGGCCCCGGGCACACAGGCCAGCATCGGCATGTTCCGCGGCCGAATCGAGAGCATGGAGGTGCTCGCCCACTGGCTGGCGCAACGAGGCATCCGCCACCTCTGCGAAGTCGGTGACCTCGACCTCGACGCCTTCCTGACGCACCTGCTGGGCCTGGACCGCAGCGAACGTCGGAAGGCGGACTTGATCAGCTCGATGCGCATGCTGTGGCTCTTTCGGGACCACCTGCCCGCTGAGTGCCGCCTGGACTGCGGCTTCCCCTGGGCCGGACAGACAGCCAACGAAGTGGTCGGTGCAGTGACGGAGTCGCGGCGGGAGAACACGACCCCCCGTATCGCGGACCCGACAATGGAGACGCTGCTGGCCTGGGTCCTGTTGATGGTCGAGCAGATCGGCCCCGACATCCGCGACACCTGGAGGGAGTACCGGCAGCTCGAAACCGGAACGCACCCGTCCCAAAGGCGGTACTCCGGCACGCGGGGTGAACGGCTCCGCATCTACGTTGAGCACTGCAGGAAGGAAGGCCTCGCTCTGCCCGGCCAGGACCTCGGGGGCAGCCGACAGATCCACGGTGGCCACATCAACCGCCTCATCGGCATCCCCAGGGACCAGCGGTCCGGCATCCTCCCAGGACAGAAAGCGTTCCTCGCACACAGCGGACTGCCCATCAGCCCCGTGGCCGGCGTCGGCACCATCACCGGCCAGGTGAACGGCACACCCTGGCGTGAGCACTCCATCAACGTCCGGGAACTCCCCACCTTGGTACGTCTGCTGTGCGCCGCTCTGTTCACGGCGATCTGCTACCTGTCCGGAATGCGTCCCGGAGAGGTGCTCAACCTGCGTCGCGGCTGCCGCAGCATCGACGAAGAAACCGGGGAACTCCTGGTCAACGGCTACCGAGGCAAGGGCTTCGACCGGGTCCCCGACCGTCCGGACTCTCCCGAACCACTGCGACCGTGGGTCGTGGTGGACGTGGTCCACGCAGCCATCGCGCTCATGGAAAGCCTGCACGACCTCCCCCTGCTGTTCCCCTCCAGCCTCGCCTGTGCTCACCAGGACCGACCGCCCACGGTCAACGCCCGTCAGGGCGGGGCGATGAACAACGACATCCAGGACCTGATCGGCTGGATCAACGCCACCTTCCGGCAGGCAGACGGCAGCGCCCCGATACCCGCCGACCCCGCTGGCCGCATCTACGCCACCCGCTTGCGCCGCACCCTGGCACGGTGCATCGTCCGCAGGCCACGAGGCCTGATCGCAGCCGCACTCCAGTACGGGCACGTCGACACCAAAGTCACTCTGAGCTACGCGGGCAACGCTGACCCCGCCTGGCTCCAGGACGTGGCCGTGGAGAAGCTCGAACTGATCATCGACCAGATCGAAGAGGACACCCGGCGCCTTGGGGACGGTGAGCATGTCAGTGGACCCTCCGCGCACGAGTACCGCAGACGCATCGACTCAGCGGAGCCCTTCACGGGCCGGGTGGTGACGGGTGTGCGCAACGCCGAGCGGCTCTTGACCCAGGTCGATCCGGCCATCCACCACGGGCAGGGCATGACCTGTATCTGGCAGGCTGAGACAGCCGCCTGCCGCAAGGCAAAGCTCAAACTTGGTCTGCCCTCTGACGATACTCCGGACGAGTCCGAGTGCCGCTCCTCATGCGTCAACCTCGCCTACACCGACCGTGATATCCACCAGCTACAGCAGGAGATGGAGATCATGGAAGCAGACGCCGGTGACCCTTTGGCGCCCAAGCCGCGCCGTGACCGGGCCGCGGCACGCGCCGCGCAGCGCAAGTCCATCATCGAACGCCACCTTCGCGGTACGGCGGAAGGCGAGAGGGGTCTCGCGTGAGCAGTCAACGGCGTCCCAGGGATCGGGAATCCGAACGCGCAGCTCTGCGCAGTGCCGCGGACCGCCTGCTGGAAGGTATCCCTCTGCGATCGGAATCAGGGCGGATCACGACCACCGAACTGCTGCGCGAGGGCGGGGTGCGGCGGGATGTCGCCTATGGCGACCACAAGGATCTCGTGGAGGAGTTCCAGGCACGTGCAAGGGCGCAACGCTGCACGCCGACTGTCATGCAAGAGCTCGTCGAGCAGAACGCGGAGTTGAAGACGAAGCTGGACGACATGACCGAAGTTCTGGCCAGGGAGCGGACCATCGCAGCTGCACTGCGGCGGATCATCGCCGAGCTCGACCTGGAACTCCATCAGGCCCATGAGAAGCTCGGCCAGTCCGGGAACGTCACTCGTCTCCCGACACCGCGGCGGCGGGGATCCCGCCGATGACCGCCGGATCTTGCACGAAAAGAGTCCAGAGCCCGGCTCGCTGACGTTGACCGGGACCAGCGAGGAAACGAAGTCCCGGAACAGCGCTGTTCCCACGGGACGTCGGTGGCAACCGGAGGAGGCCAGAGTGACCGACCGACCCCGCACGGCTCTGCTGTGAGAGCTGGACATGGGGTGTGATTGGCGTGCCTACGGGGGTATTCAGCCAGGGGTGCAAGCTTTCCTGGCCGAAGAAGTATGCGGATCACTTTTCGGGGTTGTCAGCCGGTCACCGCAGTGACCTGGACGCAACGGGGATTCCCTGACCGAAGGACTGGATCTGGCCAGTTCCTGGACTGGTCTGGGGTTGGAGAGCCATCAGCTATTTCAGCTCACCTCACGGCTACGCCGCGTCGATTCCTGGCGAGGCATGGACATTCGGCCGTTCCTGCCCGGCCGTCCTCTGGTTCGGGTCTTCGAGGACCGCCAAGCCCCGCTCCAAGCTTCATCGACCACCTTCGAGGGGCGCCCGTCCGTTCTTCCCTGAGCCCGGAGCGGCGCCCAAGGGTGTCCTCGCCCTCAGCCAGCTAGGGCGAGGACACCCACGCACCCACGACTTCGTGGAAACGCTCTCCGTGTCGGCACAGTGAGCAAGGTGGTCGTTGCCTGCAGCACTACAGAAGGGTGGACCAGTAGGTCCAGAACGCCTGGATGGCGGCCGCGACGATCGCCAGAGCCCATACGGTGAGCACCACGGTGTGGTTGCGGGCCAGCAGATCCACGGGACGGTGCAGCCAGGAGGGCACGGGCAGGTGTGCGGAGCGCACGTTGTGCAGGGTGACGTACCAGAAGAGCGGGATCGTCACCGCCCACACGACCATGCAGTACGGGCACAGCGCGCCGATGCGGTACAGGCTCTGGAAGATCAGCCAGTGCACGAAGACCACCCCGAACAGCACACCCGCCTGGAGCCCGAGCCAGAACCAGCGCCGGAACCGCGCGCCCGCCAGGAGCGCGGCGCCGACGGTGGTGACTACGGCGAAGCAGGCCACGCCGATCACCGGGTTCGGAATGCCGAAGACCGCGGCCTGTGGGGTGGCCATGACGGTGCCGCAGGAGAGCACCGGGTTGATGCTGCACGCGGGCACGTGTTCGGGGTCGGCCAGTACTCGGATCTTCTCGACCAGCAGGGCCGTTGCCGCGAGAAGCCCGACGGCGCCGCCCAGGGCGAGCAGCCAGGGCAGGGCCCGGCTGATGACGGTGACCTCGGCTCCGGGTTGGGGGAGCGTCGCCTCGCGCACTGTGGTGGGGGCACTCATCCTTCCAGCTCCGCGTCGATCATCGCCGAGAGCACCTCGTAGGTGGGCATGCTCGGGGCCTGGCGCCCGTTGACGAAGATGGTCGGGGTGCCCTGAACGCCGAGGGCGACGCCGTCCTCGAAGTCGGACCTGACCCGCTCCAGCGTGGCGGGGTCCTCCATGGTCTGGACGAACTCGTCCATGTCCAGGTCCAGGTCCTCGGCGAAGCCGACGAACACCTCGGTCTGGGACTCCTGGGACTCGCCCCACTCGGCCTGGGTCTCGTACATCCGGACGTACATCTCCTCCAGCGCGCCCTGTTGGGCGGCGGCCTCCACGGCCGCGGCGGCGGGCTCGGAGTTGGTGTGTCCGGGCAGGGGGAAGTAGCGGATGACCATGTTGATCTGGCCGTCGTAGTCCTCGCGGATCTGCTCCATGACGGGGAACTGGGCGCGGCAGGCCTCGCACTCGAAGTCGAGGAACTCCACGACCGTCACCGGGGACTCCTCCACCTGGTCGAGGTAACGGCTGTTCTCGCGCACCAGCAGTTCAGCGGGCGCGGTGGGCACGGTGGTGGGGTCTGGGCTGTTAGGGCCGCTTTGGGCGGTCGTGGTGTTGGTGGAACTGCCGCGGTCGTTGAGGGCGATGAGGAGGCCCATGCCGATGACGGCGACCAGGATCAGGCCGAGGGTGATACCGAGGTTCTTGCTCATGTGGATGTCCTGGGATGTGGGGCGCACGGGGGCGCCCGAGAAACGGTCATGAAGAGGTGGCCGCACCCGGTGTGCGGACGTGGCTGCTCATCCCCGCACGAAGCGCGGAGGTGGCAGGTGACCGTGTTCTAGACCCGTTGGACGCAGAGCAGCGTCAGCAACCCGTGCCCGTGGAGGGCTGCCGGGTGTCGGCGGAGGGGGCGCGGTGCCGGGCCGGGCCGTGGGGCCAGCAGCAGCACGAAGGTGAGGACGACGCCGAGGGCGATGAGGAACAGGGGCGACGCGGTGGGCAACCCGTGCCCCTCAGCCGCCTCGCACGGGTGCGTGGGGGCTTGCACGGGGATCTCGACCGAGGCCGCAGGAGACTCTTGTATCTGATCCGGGCAGTCAACTGCCCCGAGGGAGGAAGTCGAGGCCTGCGGTGCGGCACTGTGGCACAGAGCGCACAGGAAGCACATGACCACCAGGAAGATCAGCGGCACCGCGAGGGTGCGCTGTCGCCGTGTGTGGGTGTGCCTGACCATACAGGGAACTGTAGCGGCGACTTCACCAAGACGTGCGACGGATACGGAGTAAGGAGAACCACCACCAGATCTGGTGGGTGGCTTGGAGGATGATGCAGTGACGGCGGCCTTGTCCGTTCGGCGGCTCATGGGATCACCCGGCGCCCCGAAGCCAGGGAGGGGGAAAGCCGTATCCGCAGATCGCCACCGACGGGTCAGGGCGACTGAGCTGCTTCCCGCCTTCTACCGCCTGTCAGGAGAGGACGGCTGCCTCGGGAGTCGACGTCTGACCCGCACCAGCTGGGCGATCAGGGCCAGCACGGGTAGCTCAACCAGAGGGCCGACCACCAGGGCGACCGCGATCAGGGGTCGGTCGGGGAAGGCCGCGACCGCGATCGCCAGCGCGATGGGCGAGTTGCGGGCGGTGGTCACCATGGTCAACGTGACCCTCTGCGCCGCGGGCAGGCGCAGCAGGCGGGACAGGCCGGTCGCGAGCAGGGGCAGCAGGACGAAGAAGATCGCCAACGGCGCCAGCAGCGCGAGCAGGTCGGTGCCGTGTGCGACCACGGTGCGGGCCTGCCAGGCGAACATCGCCAGCACCGCCACGTACAGCAGCGGCAGCACCAGGCGCGACGCCGTGCCCATCACGTACCGCTCCCGCCAAGCGGCGCTCTTGAAATGGGCCGAGGTCCAGCGCACCACCAGTGCCAGGGCCAGGGGTACCACGAGTACGAGCAGGACCGACTCGGCCAACGTTGCGGCGTCGACCATGGCGGCCTGCCCGCCCAGCAGCAGCACGTACACCGGCAACAGCACCAGTTGCAGGACGAGGTTGACCGGCAGCAGGGCGGCGGCGATACCGGTGTGCCCGCGCGCCATCGCGGTGAAGACCAGATACCAGTCGGTACACGGAGTCACCAGCAGCAGCAACAGGCCGATGCGCAGATCCGGCTCACCGCCGAGCAGCCCGGCGCCCAGCGCCCAGGCCAGAGCCGGGGTGAACACGAAGTTGAGCGCCAGGCTGGTAGCGACCAGGGTCTTGGCCTGGCGCACCTCCCCGACGTGGGCGGCGTCCATCTGCATGAACACGGCGGTGAGCATTACCAGCAGGGCAGGTAGCACCAGGTGGCCGGCCACTTCTCCGACTGGCAGAACCAGCCCCAGGCCCAGCCCGGCCAGGGCAGAGGCGGCCACTAGCAGGCCCTGGAGCCGTTCTGCGAGTGACATCTACTGCTCCTTCGTGGTGCTGACGGAGGCGTCGTTGATGGCGCCGAGCAGGCGGGCGGCCTGGTCGGCGGGGCTGCCGGGTTCGGGGAGGCGACGAGGATCCACGCTCACGTGCAGGTGCACCCGTTGTGTGGTGAAGTCCAGGTTCAGGCGCAGGAACGAACAGCACTGGCGCTCGGCCGCGGCCAATTCGGCCAGGGGACCCGCTTGGGATAGGGGAAGACTCCAGGTACACCCCTGAGGGTTGGGGGTCTCGTGCGCGTCCTGAAGCATCAGGCGCCAGTGGTCGATCCGCTGCTGGTAGTCGGCTCCGTCCAGCGAACACGACGGTGCCTCGGTGACCGCCGCGATCGCCAGAGGTTTCCGTGGGGCGGGCTCTACCTGTGCGGAGGGGTTCATGGTGAGGAAGGCGCAACTGGGATCGCAGCGGGTCTCACGGTCGGGCAGCTGCTCCAGGCTTCGCAGTGCGTTCCTGAGCAGGTTCCGGAACTCCTCCAGTTCCGCGCTCTTCCGGTCGGCCTCGGCGAGCCGGTCGGTGATACGTGGTTTCAGGGTGGCCTTGACCTGGGCGCAGTGGTGGTCGGCCCAGATCGCGGTGAGTTCGCCGATCTCGTCCAGGTCCAGACCGAGCTGTTTCGCGGCCGTGATGAACGCCAACCGCTCCAGCGCCCGCTGATTGTAGAGGCGGTACCCGGCTGAGGAGCGCTGAGCCGGGAGCAGGCCGCGCTCCTCGTAGTAGCGCAGGGTCGAGGCCGGGACACCGGAGCGTTCGGCCAGCTCAGAGACACGCATCAGTACCATGCGCCCAAGGTAGACCTTCGAGTCGGCTTGAAGGTCAACTCCGATCCGTGCCCCATGCTGATCGTCGATCCAGCGGCGGCCAGCATCCGGCTCGGCCGCCTACGGGCAGTACGGAGTGGATCCCGCTACCGGGCACCTGGCATCGCGGCACGGGAAGGGACGATCGGCGTAGGCGGTGTGTGCGGGTTCCCCGCCGAATCGGCATGTCGACGACCGAGAACGTTCGTGGTCTCGTTCATCCCAGGACGAGGACGCCGATGGTGGCCAGGGTCGCGATGCTGATAGTGAGGATGACGGCCAGCGCGATCCGGCCGACGCGCTCCTCCTGTGGTGTGGGTTCGTGGTCGCTGGGGGTGCAGCAGCCGCTCACCGGGGCTCCTTGGTGGTGGTGTCGTGGACGACGAGCCGACCGATTCCAGGTAGGAAACGGCCGGTGCGTGCAGCGTAACCGGAGTAGGCGGCGCCGTGCGTGCGCAGAAGGTAGGGCTCCTCGATGGCGCGGACCTGCACCTGCACGGCGGCGACGAAGACCGCCAGAGCCGCCACGGACGCCGCCGAAGGAACGATGAGTGCCTGCCCGGCGAGCAGTATCCCCATGCCGGTGAAGACCGGGTTGCGCACGAGGGCGAAGACGCCGCGGGTGACCAGCTCCGTGCGCTCGTCCTCGTCCACACCGATACGCCAGGAGGTGCCCATCGCGGCCTGGGAGATGAGTACCAGGACCAGGCCGAGCAGCATCAGGACCAGCCCGGTGACACCTACACTCCGGGGCGGGTTCGCCGTGGCCAGGTCGAACAGGGCGGCCACGGGTGCGGCCAGGCCCAGGATGAGTGCGCCGACGAAGAGCACACTCCCCCACCAAGGGGCGGTGAAGGCGGTGGTGTCCGGGCGGCGGAACCCGGTGTCGCCGGTGCGTCGCCACGCGGCCAGGGTGCGCACACCGAAGGCCAGGACCAAGCCGAGCAGATAGAGGACGAGAGCGGCCAGTGCCACGGGGGTCTCCGTTCAGAGTGAGGCGGACAGGGCTCAGGTGCGGGTGGCGACGCCCAGGAGATAGTCACTGCCGATGCGGGTGCGCCAGGCCTCCCCGATGTGCAACCCGTGGCGGGACAGCTCGGCGAGGAACTCACCCGCGCTGAACCGGTCGGCAGTGGGGTGGTCGAACAGGGCCTGGTAGGTAGGCCGAGCCAGGGCGGTGGCGGTGACCTCGTCGAAGAAGAACCGGCCGCCCGGTGTGAGGACGCGGGCGACCTCAGCCAGGGCCTCACGCCAGTTCGGGATGTGGTGGATGATCGCGAAGTCGAACACCGCGTCGTAGGAGCCGTCCTTTCCGCCACCGATGGGGCCGAAGGCGGCGGCCAAGTCGGTGGCCGAGCCGCGCGCGAGGTAGACGCGCTCGCCGTGGCGCTGAAGGCGGCGTCGGGCCCTGGCCAGCAGTTTGGGGTCCAAGTCCACGGCGTCCACGGACGCGGCGCCGAAGGTGTCCAGGATGAGTTTGGTGCCGTATCCGGGTCCGCATCCCAGTTCGGCGACGTGGGCGCCGGGTGTGCGCCCGCCCAGCTTGATGAGCAGGTTGGCCTCGTAGTGCTGGAGCAGGCGCCGGGGCGGTGAGTCGATCAGCGCTGACTCCACGCGGTTCATGAGCATGCCCACACCTTTCATCATCGCCAATATGGGATATGATCGCCACATGACGATGAATAGCACGGATGGATGTCTCGCCACAACCGCGGGCGTCGGCGCGGCCGAGGCCCTCTTCCACAGTCTCTCCGACGGCACTCGGTTGGCCATCGTGCGCCGCCTGGCCCAGGGTGAGGCGCGGGTGGCCGACCTGGTGTCCCAGTTGGGACTGGCGCAGTCCACGATCTCCAAGCACGTGGCGTGCCTGCGCGACTGCGGCCTGGTCGACGGGCGCCCCGAGGGACGTCAGGTGTTCTACTCCCTGGCCCGCCCCGAACTGCTCGACCTGCTCTCGGCAGCGGAGACGGTCCTGGCCGCGACCGGGAACGCGGTCGCGCTGTGCCCCAACTACGGAACCGACAGCATGACAACCATGGAGGTCCGCGGTGAGTGACGCATGCTGCGGCGGCGAAGAGCCCCGTACAGGAGAAGATGCCGAAGAGCACGAGCCGGAAACGCTGTGGCAGGTGAGTGAGATCCGCTTCGCCGCCGTGGCCGTGGTGCTCCTCGCGGCCGGGTACGGCGCGGGCTGGGTCGGCGCCCCCGACCTGGTGGGCCTGGCGCTCAAGGCCGGTGCCCTGGCCGTGGCCGGATGGACGTTCGTTCCCGGCACCGTGCGCCGCCTGGCCAAGGGCAAGATCGGCGTGGGCACGCTGATGACCATCGCCGCCGTGGGCGCGGTGCTGCTGGGCGAGGTGGGCGAGGCCGCGATGCTGGCCGTGCTCTACACCATCGCCGAGGGGCTGGAGGAGTACTCCGTGGCCCGCACCCGGCGCGGCCTGCGCGCCCTGCTGGACCTGGTCCCCGACCAGGCCAGGGTGCTGCGCGACGGAGCTGAGCACACCGTTGACCCGGCCGAACTGGTCGTGGGTGACACGCTGGTGGTGCGCCCGGGGGAACGCGTGGCCACCGACGGGGTCATCGTCTCCGGGCACACCAGCCTGGACACCTCGGCCATCACCGGCGAGTCCGTCCCCATCGAGGCCGGCCCCGAGGACGAGGTGTTCGCCGGGTCCATCAACGGCACCGGCGTCCTGGAAGTGAGGGTGACCACCACGGCCGCTGACAACTCCCTGGCCCGCATCGTGTCCATCGTGGAGGCCGAACAGTCCCGCAAAGGCGCCGGACAGCGCCTGGCCGACAAGATCGCCAAACCACTGGTGCCCGGGGTAATGGTCGCCGCCGTACTCATCGCCGCTCTGGGCGCGCTGTTCGGTGACCCGCTGATGTGGATCGAACGCGCCCTGGTCGTGCTGGTGGCCGCCTCCCCGTGTGCGCTGGCCATCTCCGTGCCCGTCACCGTCGTGGCCGCGATCGGCGCCGCCTCCAAGCACGGCACCCTGGTCAAGGGCGGGGCAGCGTTGGAGGCCATGGGCCGGGTCCGCACCGTGGCACTGGACAAGACCGGCACCCTGACCCGCAACCGCCCGGCCGTCATCGAGACCGCCCCCGCGCCCGGACACACCCACGAGCAGGTACTGGCGGTGGCCGCCGCGCTGGAGGAGCGCAGCGAACACCCCCTGGCCCGCGCCATCCTGGCCGCCGCCCCCGCACCCGAGCGCGCCGAGCAGGTCGAAGCGGTCACCGGCGCCGGGCTCACCGGGATCCTGCACGGCCGCGGCGTGCGGCTGGGCCGCCCAGGCTGGATCGACACTGGGCACCTGGCCGAGGACGTGGAGCGGATGCAGCACGCCGGGGCCACCGCCGTCCTGATCGAGGACGACGGCACCGTGATCGGCGCCATCGCGGTCCGCGACGAACTGCGCCCCGAAGCCGGTGAAGTCGTCTCCTCCCTACGCGGTGCGGGCTACCGGGTCGTGATGCTCACCGGCGACAACCAGGCCACCGCCACCGCCCTGGCCACCCAGGCGGGCATCGACCCCGCCGACGTGCACGCCGACCTGCGCCCCGAGGACAAGTCCCGCCTCGTCGGCCAGCTCCGCGAACACGGCCCCGTGGCGATGGTGGGCGACGGGGTCAACGACGCCCCTGCTCTGGCCACCGCCGACCTGGGGATCGCCATGGGTGCGATGGGCACGGACGTGGCCATCGAGACCGCCGACGTCGCTTTGATGGGTGAGGACCTGCGTCACCTGCCCCGGGTGCTGGCGCACGCCCGGCGCTCCCGGGCGATCATGTGGCAGAGCGTGGGGCTGTCGTTGGCCATCATCATCGGCCTGATGCCCCTGGCCCTGTTCGGGGTCCTCGGACTGGCCGCGGTCGTCCTGGTGCACGAGGTCGCCGAGGTCGTGGTCATCGGCAACGGCATCCGCGCCGGACGCACCCGCAAGTTGGCTCTGACCCCCGGCGGCCCCGCCACCGCCGCCTCGCGCGAGCGCGTGGAGGCCAAGGCGTGACGCCGACGACACCGGCCACGGCCAGCACGCTTCCCCGGTGGGGCGTGCTGGCCGCCGCCCTTACGCTCACAGCCACCGATCTGGCCCTGAAAGCCCTGGCCGAACACCAGTTGACCGGCGGGCCCGGACCACAACTCCTGGGGCTGCTGGAGTTGCGCCTGACCTACAACCCCGGCGTCGCCTTCAGCCTGGGCGCGAGCCTGCCCGTGGGGGTCATCGTGGCCGTCACCGGGCTCATCACCGCCGCCTTGGCCGCCTACACCTGGCATACCGCCCCTACCATCCCGCTCGCGGGCCGCGTCGGCCTGGCCGGGATGTCGGGCGGTGCGCTGGCCAACCTCATCGACCGCGGCCTCGACGGTGTGGTCACCGACTATCTGCACACCGGATGGTGGCCCACCTTCAACCTCGCCGATGCCTTCATCGTCTGCGGTGCGGTGCTGCTCGTGTTCACCGCCGCCCGCCAGGGCGCACCGGCACCGTCTGGCAAGGACCCTGACCCGTGGACCTGATCATCATCGCCCAGGCCGTCGGCCTGTTCGCCGTCACCAACATCGACGACATCGTGGTGCTCGCGCTGTTCTTCGCCCAAGGCGCCGGGCAGCGCGGGGCCACCGCCCGGATCGTGGCCGGGCAGTACCTGGGTTTCACCGCGATCCTGGTCGCCGCGCTGGCCGTCACCTTCGGCGCGTCCTTCCTGCCCGAGGCGGTGCGCGCCTACTTCGGGCTGCTTCCGCTGCTGCTGGGCCTGCGCGCCGCTTGGAAACTGTGGCGCGGTGATGACGACGATGACGCCCCCGACAGCAACGGCGGCCCGGCCCTGCTCACCGTCGCCACCGTCACCTTCGCCAACGGCGGCGACAACATCGGCGTCTACGTCCCCGTCTTCGTCACCGTCGGCTACGCCAGCCTGGCCGTCTACGTGGCGGTCTTCCTCGTGCTGGTCGGTGTGCTGTGCGCGGCCGGCAAGTTCCTGGCCACCCGCGCTCCCATCGCCCGCGCGCTCAGCCGCTGGGGTCACATCCTGCTGCCTCTGGTCCTCATCGTCCTCGGTGCGGTCATCCTTATCGAGGGCGGCGCCTTCGGACTATAGGACCGGCCCGGCCGCGCCGTGCCCGTCTTCGGCCGATCACGGACGAACCTGCATACTCATTTCCACATGTCACAGCCAGTGGCGAGAAAACTGGGGGTACTTTCGCGGCCTCGTGATGGCCTGGGTAGTGTTCGACCCGTGATCGAGGTGACCAGTGCGCGACGGCAGCGGAGCCCCATGCGGGTCCTGCTGCTCTCACTGCTGGTGTTCGGCCACTTTCTCTGCTCGGTCTGTCACCCCACCACCAGCGCCGAGGTCCTGACCGATGCGGACATGGTCCCGGTCTCCGTCCAAACGGCGAGCGGAACGGCCAGCGGCGCGGCGCTGCACGGTCTGAACGAGGACGGCCAGTCCGTCTTCGACGCCGTTGAAGGCGACGTCAGCGTCGACCAGCGCCTCATCGCTGAGGAAATGCTCATGCTGTTGGTCCTCGGTGTGATCCTCGTCGGCGTGTTCTGGGCAGCGCCACCGCGACCGGGTCCGTGGTTCGTCCGCCATCCCCTCGTCACAACGCACAGCGGACCGCCCCTCTTCCTGTCGCTGTGCATCCAACGGGTCTAGGCCGAATCCTCCGTCGCAGGCTTCGACGCTAACGCGCCCGACCCGCGGTGCTTCTCCCTGTTCCCGGGTCGTTTCCAGAGCCTGTACCGCATCAGCACGCTGTGCCCTCACCGCATGGCCGTGCGTGCGGTGACCGTCTCGACCCTCTGTTACATCACCCGGCACAACCCACGCACCGGCCACATCCCCCTGCATGCCGACCGATCGACGCGCTCACCCTGTGGGGTCTCGCAGTCGTCGTCGCCATCGCCCCGACGTTCTGGGCCTGCTGGACGACACTGCCGTGGGAACGGCCACTTCCGATACCGCCTACACGATGAGCACCTGCCGGTCACCGACCGCCGAGCGGCGGGGCCGCCGGGGTCGCAGAAGACGGATCGGCATGCACGTGCGCCACATGGACCAAAGAACACCGGCAGTGTGCGTCAGCCGCTACAAAGCGCGGTCCGGCGCGCCCAACGCCTCTACCTTCCCGGAGGGACTGTGAACAACAACATGAACATGGACCACGGCATGAGCGGCCCGATGTGGGTGCCCGTGGAACCGCCCACCCTGGAGGGACTGCTCGCCTGGCATCCGCAGCCCTATGCGATCTTCCCGATCCTGTGCGCCCTGCTCGTCGGCCTGTACGCGGTCGGCCTGGTCCGTCTGTGGCAGCGCGGCATCCCCTGGCCGATCGGTCGGACCGTGAGCTGGTTGGTGGGTGTGGCCTTGGTGCTGTGGGTGACGGCCACCGGCATCGAGGGCTATGGCATGGCGATGTTCAGCGTCCACATGTTCCAGCACATGATCCTGACCATGCTCGCACCGGTCTTCCTGCTGATGGGCGCGCCCGTGACCCTCATGCTCAGGACGCTGCCCGCCGGCAAAGGGCGGCGGGCGGCGCCGCGTCGCGCCCTGGTGTGGTTGCTGCACAGTCCGATCGCCAAGGTGGGCGCGCACCCGGTGTTCACCCTGTCACTGTTCATCTTCAGTCTCTACGGCGTCTACTTCACTCCGATCTTCGACACCCTCATGGGCAGCGTTTGGGGGCACTACCTCATGCTGCTGCACTTCCTCATCACCGGGATCGTCTTCTTCGGGCCGGTGCTGATGGTGGACCCGTGGCCCGGAACGAAGAACCACCTGATGCGGATCATGCTCATGATGGCCGGGCTGCCCTTCCACGCCTTCTTCGCGATCGCGGTGATGATGTCCCCGGGCCCCATCGTGCAGTTCTTCGCCTCCCCGCCCCCGTCGTGGAACGTGGACGTCATCAACGACCAGCTCTGGGCGGGTGGCCTCACCTGGGTGTTCGGTGACGTCCCCACCATCGTGGTGATGCTCGTGCTCGCCGTGCTGTGGATGCGCTCCGACGACCGGCTCCCCCCCCCCAAAGACCGCCNAGCGCGACGGAGACGCCGAACTGAACTCCTACAACGCCTACCTGCAACGGTTGGCCGACCATGAAGCCGCGGCGCGGGAGGCCGGTGGCCGTCCCGCCCCGTTCGCCGTGAGGCTCTGACGGTCAGCCGAGGTAGACGGACACGGCGGCGAAGATGACGAAGCCAACGGTGAGATAGAAGCTGTCCAGGCGGCTCTGCTTGGCCTCGTGGGCCTCGGGAATCATCTCCTCGATCACCACGCTGAGCAGCGCGCCGCCGGTGAAGGCCAGGACCGACAGGGTCACCACCTCCGGTGCGTCGCGCAGAGCGAGATACCCCAGGACCGCGCCGAGCAGGATCGGCACCACGAAACCGGCGCCCGCCAGCACCCGCCACCTCCGTGCCACACCGGCGCGGCGAAAGGCCGCCTGGGCGGCGAAGCCCTCGGGCAGGTCGGCGGGCGCCTGCCCCACGGCCAACAACAGCCCCAGAGCGGGGTTGATGACGCTTCCAGTACCGATCATGACGCCATCGCTGAACAGATCCAGCGCGACACCGAAGTAGATGCCCAGGGCCCCGCCCGTGCCGCGTTTTCCGGCGCGGGCCCGCAAGAAGCCGGACAGGGCGTCCACCCCCAGGAACAACCCTCCCCCGACAATGAAAGCGACCAGTGGAACCCAGACGGGTTCGGCCTCCAGCGCACGGGGCATCAACTCCAGACCGATGACCGCGATGACGATACCGACGGCCAGATGGAGCGCGGCGCTGAAGACCCTCTCCGACAGGGAGACGACTTCGGCGACGAGTCCGCCCAGCATGTTGGCCGCCGCGGGCACGAGCGCCAGCAGCACGACGAGCAGCAGATTCTCCATGTGGCCCCTTCTGCCCTTCCCCTCCCCGTGTCGAACATCGGCGAGAGGAGAGGAAGAGAAGCGAACCGGCGGGTCGACTCAGCGACGCGGCCCTGCTGGCGAAGCTTCATCGCCGTTGAGCCGTGGACGGCCTTCCTCAACGGCACTCGCGTAGGTCGGCCCCGAGATCGACACCGACCGCACGACGGACAGATGAACGCTCTCAGTCACAGTCCAGTGACGCAGTTCACTCCGACTTCAACCGCAACACTGACGCAATCATGCAGTTACTCTAAGTAGTATTCGTGTGTGCACGTAGGAATGGCGGCGATCGTGGAGCGGCGGGGGCCGTGGCCTCTTCTGCTGCTGGCGTTCGTTGCCGTCGCGCACGTACTGTGCCTGGGCGGGCATGCGGCTGATGCGGTGGAGGTGCCGTCGGTGTCCCCGGCGGTCCACGCGGCGACCGAGCAGTCGGGCACGGAGACCGCTTCCATCTCCGTGGCTCCTCACACGCACTCCGTGAGCGAGCATCACGCCCATGACGGCACGGCCGTTTCCACCGCCGATCAGCGCGGTTTCACCGCGAAGCTGTGGCTGCTGCTGTTCGACACGGGCATGGCATCCACCGCCGTGCTGTGGTGCCCGCCGCCGCGCGGCCAGCGCCGACGGCCGAGCGGCGGACTGCGGGTCCGGCGGCGAAACGCGGCCCAGCTCCTACTCTCCCTCTGCGTCTGGCGGGTCTAGAAGCGCCTTCTCGCTGTCACGGCCGATCCTTCGGTCCGGACAGGGAAAACGCATCCGTCCTTCACCGTCCTCGCGTCCCGGTCCGTGACCGAACGTGGGAACGGCGGTACGCGACGCCATCAAGGCGCGCGTCCCGGTGGTTCACGTATCCCGCTGGGATACGGCGAATGGGAGAAACCCGTGCAGATCAACACCCTGGGCGAAGCCGTGCCCGAAACCAGCCCCGGCCGGCTCCTGGCCACTCCTACGGCGATGGCCCAGCACACCCCGGCCGGCGTCGTCGGCAACACACCGCTGCTGTGGATCGGAGACCCGTTCTGCGGCGCCGGACAGGGGTTCTGGGCCAAACTCGAAGGCCACAACCCCGGCGGCATCAAGGACCGGCCCGCGCTGTACATGGTGGAGCGCGCCCGCCAACGTGGGCAGCTCGCGCCGAATGCGACGATCGTGGAGTCCACGAGCGGCACCCTCGGCCTGGGGCTGGCCCTGGCCGGCATCACCTACGGGCATCCGGTGGAGTTGGTCACCGATCCGGGGATGGAGCCGTTGATGCAGCGGCTCCTCACCGCCTACGGTGCGACCGTGCACACCGTCACCGAGCCCCACTCGAGCGGTGGATGGCAGCAGGCCCGTCGGGACCGCGTGCGCAAGATCCTTGCGGCCACTCCAGGCTCGTACTGCCCCGACCAATACAACAACCCCGACAACGTCGGGGCCTACACCCCGCTCGCCCACGAGCTCATCGCGCAGATGGGCAGGATCGACACCCTGGTGACCAGTGTGGGGACCGGTGGTCACTCAGCCGGCATCTCGCGGGCGCTGCGCCGGTTCCTTCCCGACCTCACGGTGGTGGGCGTCGACACGGTCGGCTCCACCATCTTCGGCCAGCCCGCCGGGGAGCGGCTGATGCGCGGCCTGGGCAGCAGCATCCACCCCCGCAACGTCGACTACGCCGCCTTCAACGAGGTGCACTGGGTGGACGCGGCCCAGGCCGTAGTGGGAGCCCGCACCCTGGCGGCCTCCCACTACGCCAGCGGGGGATGGAGCGTCGGAGCGGTCGCCACGGTGGCCCGCTGGCTCGCGCGCACCCGTCCGGCGACCGAACGCATCGCCGCGGTCTTCCCCGACGGACCCCAGCGCTACTTCGACACCGTCTTCAACGACGACTACTGCGCCGCGCACGGCCTGCTCGACCGACCGGTTCTCGACGACCCCGACGAGATCACCCATCCGCGCGAGCGCACCGTGGCCCGGTGGACCCGCTGTACCGAGGTCATCGACCCGCGTCGGTACAGCATCGCTGTGGCCACGGCACCGGAGGGGCAGCGATGATCGAGACCTGGAGGCGCCTGCGCGGCTTCGACCTCAGCGTGAAGCTGTTGATGGTCAACCAACTGACCATCAACACCGGCTTCTACATGCTCATGCCCTACCTCGCCTTCCACCTCACCGACAGCGTGGGCATGGCCGTGTGGGCCGTCGGACTCGTTCTGGGAATGCGCAACCTCAGCCAGCAGGGCATGTTCCTCGTCGGCGGCAGCATCGCCGACCGGCTCGGCTACAAACCGGCGATCCTGGCCGGCTGCGCCCTGCGAACCGTGGGCTTCGCCGCGCTGGGCTTCGCCGACTCCCTGCCGGTGCTCCTGCTGGCCTCGGCCGCGACCGGCTTCGCCGGGGCGCTGTTCAACCCCGCTGTGCGCGCCTACCTGGCCCAGGACGCCGGCGACCGGCGCGTCGAGGCCTTCGCGCTGTTCAACGTCTTCTACCAGGCCGGCATCCTCATCGGACCACTGATCGGCATGGCGCTGATCGCCGTGGACTTCTCGGCGGTGGCGAGCGTCGCCGCAGCGTTGTTCCTGGTCCTGACCATCCTGCAGGCAAGGGCGTTGCCCGCCCGCCGCGCCCCGGCCGTCCAGCAGCGCTCGGGCGTTCTGGGAGTACTGGGGGACTGGCGCACCGTGGTGGCCAACCGCGGCTTCGTCGTCTTCACCGCCGCCATGGCCGGCTCCTACGTCCTGATCTTCCAGGTCTATCTGGCGATTCCGCTGGCAGTACAGGACGCCGTCGCGACGGCAGGCCTCGGTTCGGAGGCCGGCAGTGTCGCCGTCGCAGCCTTGTTCGGAACCTCCGCCCTGGTGGCGATCGCCGGACAGGTCCGCATCACGGACTGGGCGAAGCACCGCTGGGACGCAGCGCAGGCGCTCCCGCGCGGACTCGCCGTCATGGCCCTGGCGTTCCTGCCGATCCTGGCGACACCGCCCATCGCGGAGGCCGTACACGATTCGACGATGCCGTCCCTGGCCGTCGCCGCGCTCGTCGTGACGCCGGCGATGCTCACCGTCGCCCTACTCAGCCTCGGTACGGCGCTCGTCTATCCCTTCGAGATGGACACGGTGGTCCGGTTGTCCGGAGACCGACTGATCGCCACCCACTACGGCCTCTACAACACCGTCTCCGGAATCGGCATCACGCTGGGCAACCTCCTCATCGGAATCGGTCTGGAACTCGATCCGCCGATCTCCACCACGGTTCCCTGGCTCGCCCTGGCGGTGTTGGGAGCGGCGTGTGCGCTGGGCGTCGGGCTGATCGGCCGGGCGGGCGGGCTCACGGCCACTTCCCCGCCTGGCGAACCCGCTGCCTCGCCGATGGACTGACCCGCCAAACCGCAGTGTGGGACACAGCACCGCGGCCTGACAGGCACCCACGCTCGGTGGAACGGACAGAGGACGCGTCGGTGGCACACCGGCGCGTCCTCGCGGCGGTCACCGCCGGACTCTTTGGGTAGGGTTTGTGCCGTGTTGGCGATGATCCCGAGGCAGCGGTGGCGACCCGGAGCATGGGCCGTACTGCTGTCGCTGCTGTTCGTCGCCCACTTCTTCTGCGCCGCCGGCGCCATGGACACCGCTGCGGCGGCGAATGTCGGCGGGACCATCGCCGTTGCCGGAGCGGCGTCGGCGGTAGCCGGCTCTCCCGTCTCCGACGGCGCCGCCGAAGAGCACCATCTGTGCCAGGCGGATTCGAGCGCCAACGCCGATCAGCGCGCCTCCGCGGTCGCGGAGGCCGTGCTGCTGGGTCTGGGCACCGGCACGATCCTGCTACGAGCACCCTTTCCACGCGCGGCCTCGTGGCAGCCCTCGACCGCTGCCGCCGTTCCCTTGAGCGGGACGCGGCTGCTCTTCTCGCTCTGCGTCCAGCGGGTCTAACCCCGGTTTCCCCGAACACCCGGCCTGTTTCCCGCGTGGAGTCGCCGCACCATGACCGCGAGCACGGCTTCCTGTTCGCGCCGGGCGCCGTCGACGCCCGCGACCTCTGCCGCCGCACAGCCCGGACAACACCGCGCCATCACCCTTCCCCACTCCCCCGATTTCCCCCGGGCATCCCCTGTCCCCCCGGAACAGAGGTCCCGAAACCCCAGACGGAGCATCCACGATGATGGGCACCACCCCTCCCACCCCGAACAGGCGCCTCGCGCTCGGCCTGCTCACCCTTGGCGTGCTGGGCGCGACCGCGTGCTCGGCCCCCCGAGCCGACACCTCAGGTACCGAGGACCCGCAGAACACCGCCAGCCAACTCACTGTCCGCATCTCCCCTGAGGACGGTACGGCCGACGTCCGCCCCGACCTACCGATCATCGTCGAGGCCGAAGGAGGCACCCTCACTGACGTGCGGGTCAACACGGCCGGGCAGGAGAACACCGGTGCCAACGAGATGACCGGCTCCCTCAACGACGACAGAACCGAGTGGACCAGCGACTGGACGCTGGTCCCCGGCGCCGACGTCACCGTGACCGCCACCGCCGAGACCACTGATGGCGAGAAGACCGAGATCACCAGCGCGTTCTCCACACTCGCCGCCACCGAGGGCCAGAGCCTGGAACTGCAGTCGAACTTTCCCACCAGCGGCCAGACCGTCGGCGTGGGCATGCCCGTCATCGTCAACTTCGACCTGCCCGTGCAGAACAAGGCGCGCGTGGAGTCGGCGATGGAGGTGATCTCCGAGGAACCTGTACAGGGGGCCTGGAACTGGTTCGGCGACCAGACGGCGGTCTTTCGTTCCGAGGAGTACTGGCAGCCCAACCAGAACGTCACCGTGAACCTGCGCCTGGCCGGTGTCCAGGCGAGCGAGGGCGTCTACGGCATCGAGAACCACCAGCTCGACTTCACCATCGGCCGGTCCCAGATCAGCACCATCGACGAAGACACCCACCGCATGACCGTCGAACGCGACGGCGAACAGATCCAGGACTTTCCCACCAGTATCGGCCGGGCCGACGTCGAGAGGTACACCACCACCAGCGGCGTCCACCTCACCATGGAGAAGTACGAGACCCTGGTCATGGACTCCTCCACCGTGGGCGTCCCGGTCGACGACCCCGAGGGCTACAAGCTCGAAGTCGAGTACGCCGTCCGCTTCTCCAACAGCGGCGAGTTCACCCACGCCGCCCCGTGGAACGACCAGCTCGGCGAAGCCAACCTCAGCCACGGCTGCCCCAACCTGGCCACCGCCGACGCCAGGTGGTTCTACGAGAACTCCTACATGGGTGACCCGCTGATCGTCACCGGAACCGACCGCGCACTCGAAGTCGACAACGGATGGGGCTACTGGCAGCACTCATGGGACGAATGGCTGCTCAACAGCAGCACCGGCACGGCCGACGACACCGGGAAACCTGGTACTCCGGGCTCCCCGCACGGTGAGACCGAGTAGGTCGGCCTGGACCGGCCGGGGCCCGCAACAGGTCCCGGCCACGCACATCGCATGTCTGTCTGCCCTGAGAACACCCGGGACGCCCGGCGCGGCTTTCGGGCGGGGGCACACTATGTCTTGCCCATTGAGCAAAGCCATGGAGAGGGTGACGTCCCTCTAATGGGTGTGGGCGTCGATGCGTTCGCAGCAAGCCAGGGCGGCCCGGTTGTCGGCGGCCAAGGCGTGGGCGAGCACCACCAGGTCGGCCACCCGTGGGTCGGCGACCCGGTAGTAAGCGCGCCGGCCCTCACGACGAGCGGTCACGTATCCGCAGTCGGCCAGACACGTCAGATGCGTCGACACGCGTCCCTGGGACAGCCCGACGTGTTCGACGCACTCGGTGACGGTGTGCTCGGCGTGCAGCAGGAATTCCAGCAGCCGCAGCCGGGTGGGATCACCCAGAGCGCGGAAGAACTTGGCGACCACTCCCACCCCGGTTCCCGGGTCGGGGAACAGCGTCTGCGTCCCGGGCTGAGCCTGGTCTTCGCTCATGGTGCCGTTCACAGGAACACGCCCCTCCCACTCCCTTGATGCATTTGCCTAAGCGGATACTATCCGAACAGGATGTATTCGCTAAGGCGAATAAAACTAGGTGGTCCGAGTAGTTGACGCGCAGGGGAACGGTCATGGCTTTCGATCTGGCAGTTATCGGTTCGGGCGGGGCTGCGTTCGCCGCCGCGATCGCCGCGCGGCGCAAGGACCGCTCGGTGGTGATGATCGAGCACGGGACCATCGGCGGCACCTGCGTCAACACTGGATGCGTGCCCTCCAAAGCGCTGCTGGCCGCGGCCGAGGCGCGCCACGTCGCCCTGTCCGCGAACCGATTCCCCGGCATCCGGACCAGTGCCGAGGACAT
Organism: Nocardiopsis synnemataformans DSM 44143; assembly: GCA_000340945.1. GTDB lineage: Bacteria > Actinomycetota > Actinomycetes > Streptosporangiales > Streptosporangiaceae > Nocardiopsis > Nocardiopsis synnemataformans. The sequence goes on from ANAW01000008.1 coordinate 93,251, forward strand.
GGACCTCGCCGAGCTGATCGAAGGCAAACGCGCCCTGGTGGAGGACATGCGCGCCGACAAGTACGTGGACCTGGCCGAGGAGTACGGGTGGGAGATCGTGTCCGGGCACGCCCGTTTCGCCAAGGGCCCGGCGCTGGAGGTGGAGCTGACCGACGGAGGCACGCGGCGCGTGGAGGCCGCCCACTACGTGGTCGCCACCGGTTCGCAGCCCTGGGCGCCGCCCATCGAGGGGCTGACCGAGGCGAGGTACCTGACCTCCACCACCGCCATGGAGCTGGAGGCACTGCCGTCCTCGCTACTGGTGGTGGGCGGCAACTACATCGGTCTCGAACAGGCTCAGCTTTTCGCCCGCTTGGGCGTGCAGGTGGGCGTGGTCGAGGCGCTGGACCACCTGGCCCCCAACGAGGAACCCGAGGCCAGTGAGGCCATCGCCCAGATCTTCGCCGACGAGGGCATCGGCGTGCGCACCGGCGCCACGGTCTCACGCCTGCGGCGCGAGGGCGGTCGGGTAGTGGCCACGGTCGGTGGCCAGGAACTGGCCGCCGAGGAGGTGCTGATCGCCACCGGACGCCGCCCGGTCACCGACGGCCTGAATCTTGACGCAGTTGGGGTCCAGGTGGGTGCTCATGGCGAGGTCGTGGTCGATGAGTACCTGTGCACTACCAACCCGCGGATCTGGGCGGCGGGGGATGTGACCGGGCATCCGCAGTTCGTCTACGTCGCCGGAGCCCACGGGGCGGTGGTGGCCGACAACGCCCTGGACGGCGCCGACCGCACGCTGGACTACCGTCACCTGCCTCGGGTGACCTTCACCAGCCCGGCCATCGCCGGTGTCGGACTGACCGACGCCCAGGCCGAGCAGCAGGGTCTGGACTGCGAGTGCCGCGTCCTCCCCCTGGAGAACGTGCCCCGCGCTCTGGTCAACCGCGACACCCGGGGGCTGATCAAGGTTGTGGCCGAACGCGGCACCGGCCGCGTGGTCGGGGTGACCGCGGTGGCCGAGGGTGCCGGGGACGTGATCGCCGCCGCGGTCTACGCCGTCCAAGCGGGGATGAGCGTCGATCAGATGGCCAACACCTGGTGCCCGTACCTGACCATGGCAGAGGGGTTGAAGCTGGCCGCCCAGACCTTCACCCGCGACGTCGCCAAGCTCTCCTGCTGCGCCTCATGAACCACCACACCTGGCGAGAAGTCCAAACATGACCGTCGCGACACCGAATCCCTGACCGGCGTTCAACAGGATCCTGCATGCGGAACAACCGTACGGAAACCGGGTGGACCCACGAATGGTCCCGGGCCGAATCATGGTCGCCAATCCCCTGATCAGCGTGTTTCTCTCCCGATTCGTCACCCGTTCTCCTCTAGCGTGGTTCCGGTATGGGCACCATTCCGCATCCTCGGAGTTTGGGGCCTCCGACGCCGAGTAGCCGCGGGTGGTGATCGGCCACGGCAGGAGGTACCGAGTGGAGGATTTCGGACCGGCGCTCGTCCTCGCCGGTGTGGTGGCCGCCCTCGTTCTCGGCGTCTACGGCGTGTCTGCGGCGGTACGCCTCCGGCGCGCCCCGGTGACCGTGGAGCCGTTCCTGTCGGGCGAGGCCGTGACCGAGCACGTGGTCTCGCGGTACCACGTGCGCTGGTACACGGTGACACTGCTCTTCCTGGCCTTCGACATGGAGATGGTCTTTCATGTACCCCTGGGTGCTCGTCGTGGCGGACAAGGGAGTACCCGCCGTCGTCGAGATGTTCGCCGTCCTGGTCGCCGCGGTCGTCTACGCGTGGCGGGAGGGGGCGTTCCGGTAGACCTGACCGGATGGCTGCTGCGCCGCGCCGTACCGCGCGCCTTCGTCGTGACCGTGACAGGCATACAGCCGATGGTTGTCGTAGGTCTCGACCCGAAACTCGAACGGTCGAAGCCATGCGGGCATATCGCCTCCATTCATCATCCACGCGTGCTCGGAGACCGCGGAAACCATCGGATCCCGGTAACCGCACGGAAGATACGTCTGGGTAACTCGGGTACACAGGTCCGGAGCAGCCAACATCCTCAGGGCCACAAGGGCAGGGTGCGTCCGCCTGCCAACCGTGCGACGATCATCAACCCACCTATGTGTCTCGTGCCGGGTGTGATGGAGGCTCTGGCATGTACCGGCTTTGATGGAGCCGTATTTTCAGGTTCTCAGGCCATGGTGCTCGGTTGTCTCTTCTCGAACTCGACGGGTGTCCGCCAGCCGATCGCCGAGTGCCGGTTACCGGCCCGGCACCACTACCGACACCAGGCCCACAAGATCGCCGCGCTCGAACATGAGAACCGTGAGCTGCGCAGGGCCAACGCCATCTTCAAGTCCGCGTCGGCATCTCCGCGTCAGTGCCGGTTGTGTCAGGAGATGCTGGTCCGCCTCCCAGAACCCGTTCGGCCTGCTCCGGAAACTACGTGTGTTCGGCTACTGCGTGCGCCACGAGCAGTTCGTACGCACCGATCAATGCGAACGGGGGCCAGGCGTCGATGGTCCTCGACCACACCATGTTCGCGGCCGGTGAAGCGCCCGAGCCGATGATCAACAGCGTCTAGGGCGACACACCACCCTTGCGGCCTTGAGGAGCAGAGGCATCGAGGGCCCAACGATCACGTCACGTAGTCGTCGACTCTGGCGGGTCGGATGGTGTGCTGCTTCGGGGGTTGTCGTCTGACTCGCTCCGGAGCCGTCCGGCGAGCTCCGTGGTGAGTTCGTGGAACTCCACGTTGTTGCCGGCCACCTCGGTCTTGCCCAAACCGGACAACTCGACCAGGGTGCGGCCGTCCTCACCCTTCGTCGCGCGCACCCACACACGGCGGGGGCGGACGAACAGAGTGATGATCAGCCCGGCGACGGCCAGGGCCGCCGCCGTCAGGGCGGGCAGCCGGGCACCGTCCCGGTTGATCTGCATGCTGATGTAGTCCTTGTAACCGGAGAAGGTGACCGACCCGGCGCCGTCCGGCAGCTTCCAGGTGTCACCGACCTCCATCTCGGGTGAGCTGCCGAGCTCCTCCATGCCCTCGGTCTTGAGCTGATAGACCGACTGCGGTTCGATCAGGCCCAAGTTGCCCTGATAGGCCTCCAGCGTGACTCGAGGGTTTTGCACGCCGGGGAATGTGGAGACCAGCTCGCCCTCAGCATTCTCTGCGGCGGTAGGCAGGAACACACCGACGAAGCCGAGCCCCTCGGCACCCGTGTCGGGCACCTTCACCACACCGTCGGAAGTGAAGGTCGCGGTCTCCCGGAACAGGAACGGGACCGGCTGGTCGAAGACCAGATCGCCGTCGCCGTTGCGCACCTCGAACTCGGGGGCGTAACCGTGGCCCAGCAGGTAGACCTGCACTCCGTCGACGGTCAGCGGATGGTTGACCTCCAACCGGTGCTCGGCCTCCTCCGCCTCCGGTGACTCCTTGTAGGTGAGATCGGCGACGTAGGACTCGGCCTGGCCGCGCAGCCCGTCCTCCTTGATGAAGGAGGCCTCGAAGTCCTCCAGGGTGATACTGAACGGCTCCAGGTCGTCGGTGTCGGTCCAGTGACCGGGGTAGATGGCGTCGTAGGAGGTCAGGGTGTTGGCGAACCCGTCACCTTCGACCAGCAGCATGTTGCCCCGGTAGCCGAAGAACGCTCCGGCAGCCAGCGCCACCAGCAGCCCCATGAGTGCGACGTGGAACAGTACGTTCCCGGCCTCGCGCAGGTAGCCGGTCTCGGTGGAGACCGAGTCGCCGTACCGCTCGATCCGGTACCGCTTGAGGGCCTTACGGGCCTGCTTCAGCACCGTCTCGGTGTCGGCGTCGGTCCTGAAACTGGCCGCGTACGGCATCCGGCCCAGGTTGCGGGGCGTGCGCACCGGCCGGGCCCGCACCGCACGGGCGTGCGTCCTCGCGCGCGGGATCACGCATCCGGCCAGCGATACGAACAGCAGCAGGTAGATCGCCGCGTACCAGGGCGAGGAGAACACGTCGAAGAGGTAGAACCTATCCAGCCAGGGGGCCAGCTCCGGATTGTCTTGGAAGTAGATGTTGACCTGATCAACGCTGACCACGTTCTGCGGCAGCATCGAGCCGGGGATGGCGCCCACGGCCAGCAGGAACAGCAGGATCAGAGCGGTCCGCATCGAGGTGAGGGTGCGCCAGACCCAGCGCAGCCAGCCGACCGGCCCCAAACCTCTGAGCTGGTGCTCATCGTTCTTCCCGTCGACCACGCCGATCTTCCCTGCGTTCTCAGTCTCAGTTTTGAACGTGCTCATTAGATCACCGTCTGGAAACCGGCGGCCCAGCCCTGCATGGCCATGGTCAGCTGTGTCCACAGCCCAGTCACCATGGCCAGGCCGACCAGGACGAGCATGGTCCCACCGACCACGGTGACCGTGCGGGTGTGGCGCTTGAGCCAGTCGAAGGTGCCCAGCGCGCGCCGGTAGAGGAGGGAGGCCAGGACGAACGGCAATCCGAGCCCGACGCAGTAGGCCAGGGAGAGCAGCATGCCGCGGCCCGCGCCGCCCTCGACGAAGGCGAGGGTCTGTACGGCGGCCAGGGTCGGTCCGATACACGGAGTCCAGCCGAGGCCGAAGAGGACACCGAGCAGGGGGGCGCCCGCCAGTCCGGCGCGGGGCAGGCGGTGGAAGCGGAACTCGCGCCCGAAACCCGGCATGACGCCCATGAAGGCCAGGCCGAGGACGATGGTGAGGACCCCCAGCACCCGGGTGATGGGGTCGGCGTAGTCCATGAGGATGTCGCCGAGCCAGCCGATGAAGCCTCCAACGGCGACGAAGACCAGGGTGAACCCGGCGATGAACAGGATGCTGCCCGTCACCATGGTCCAGCGGCGGGAGGCCAGTTCGGCGTCGATGTCGGCGACGGTTCGCGTGGCCGAGGCATCCCCTGCGCTTACGTACCCCTTTTGGTGCTCCCGAACATGGGAACCACTCACACCGGAGATGTAGGACAGGTATCCGGGCACGAGCGGAAGCACGCACGGGGAGAGGAAGGAGACCAGCCCTGCGGCCAGGGCCAGCGGGATCGCGGCGAGCAGGGAACCGGTGAGGACGGTGGCGCCGATCGCGTCCATCAGTTGGTGCCTTCCTTGATCGCTGCGTCACCCTTGTTTTCGAGTTCTTTTGGTGATTGTTCGGCGACCCGGGGGCGTTCCTCCGGGTCGCCGAAGTCGAACTCGACCACCAGCGGGTTGAGCAGCTCGGTCAGTTGACCGTAGGTGGTCGGGCCGATGACGCGTGCGGCGATGCAGCCGTCTGGGTCGATGACCAGGGTGCTGGGGATGGCCCGGGGCGGGACGGTGTCACGGAAGGCCTGCGGGACCTTGCCGGGCTGGTCGTACAGGCTCGGGTAGACGACATCCTTGCTGGAGGTATAGGCCTCTGCCGCAGCTCGGCTGTCCTTAATGTTCACGCCTAGGAAATCAACGCCGAGTCCTTCGTATTCGGCGTGGACCTCATCCAGGACCGGCTGCTCGGCCCGGCAGGGCCCGCACCAGCTCGCCCAGAAGTTGAGGACGACGATCCCGCCCTCGTAGTCGCTGAGGGAGACCTCCTCACCGGCAAAAGTGGTGCCGGTGATCTCGGGCGCCTCGACGCGCTCGCCGGGCTCGAAGGCAGTGGCGCTACCGTCTCCGGAGACGAACCGGCTGTCCTCGTCGCTGGCCTCGATCTCGTTGCCCCCGGCACAGCCGGACAGGGCGAGTACGGCGGCCAAAGCGATCACCACGAGCCGCGGTACGGCACGATGAGGCCGTGTGCCAGGGATGCTACTGGGCATGGAGGAAACCTCGTGAACAGGTATCAGCGGGGCGGACTACAAACTACGACGGAGTGTAGTAGTTGCTTTGAAGACCCTTCAGCCGCCCCTGCACAAGGGTCGTTCGGCCCGTACACGTGAGGACGTGTGGACTGAAGAAGCTCTGACAGCAGTTGACGAGCAGAGCACGTCATGTTGGAGGTCGACAGACCGGGACTTCGCGTCAAACATTTTCGAAGAACACTAGGGCGGCTGATGAACTCCCGACCCGCCGACCTCGACCAGCGCCCCCGCGCACACGAGATGAACATCTACAAGCGGTACTTCGTCCTGATCGCCTCGGGCAAGAAGACGGCCGAGATTAGAGTCAACGACAGCAGCCGCAAGCAGTTGAAGGAAGGTGACCTTCTCCGCTTCAAGTGCCGCAACGAGAAGGTGCTCACCCGGATCACGCGGATCGCTCGGTACGCCGACTTCGACGAGATGTTCGAGCACGAGCCGGTCTCGTCGGTCAACCCGACCGCGACCAAGGCCGACTAGCTGCGCAACATCCGGGAGATCTACCCACCTGAGCGCGAAGCCCTGGGTGTAGTCGCGATCGGTATCGAGCTCGTCGAGTCATAGCCGGGCCTGAGGAATACGCCCCGCCTCTGAGCGAGACTGGATCCGTTCCACATCTCAACGGATCTAGGCCACCGTCGACAGACAACCCTGCTTCCGACAACCGACTTGCCTAATGAACGCCCGGGAGATTCCACACACCCTCGTTCTGGAAGATCACCACCCGGCCCTGCGCGTCGAAGGCATACCCGTAGACCTGGGTGACGGGAAGGTCTGCCGGGGGGTGCTGGCCGCCGTGCCAGAGGTAGCTGATGCCCATCCCCCCAACCTAGAGGTCCAAGCCCTCCTTGGAGGCGTGATCACCCATATCCGCCCCGCCAAGCCCGACGCCAGCTTCGAGCACGACCAGGCGCTGGCCGATCCCGGGCGGCTGCGGGGTGCTCCTGGCCTTCGAGACGTACGGGCACCATGCCATGTTTGTGACGTGGGCCCCGACCCCAACCGACAGCCCTTCTTCACCAGATGGAGCCGCAGCGCGTGGCCACAGCCAATTCCACCGACGTCATCGCGAAACTGGCGGTACTGATCGACGCCGACAACGCCAACCCTGCGGTCGTCGGGGAGCTGCTGGCGGAGGTCGCCAGGTACGGCACCGCCCACGTCAAGCGCGCCTACGGCGACTGGACCGGCACGAACCTCAAGGGGTGGAAGGACCAACTGCTCGCTCAGTCCATCCAACCGATCCAGCAGTTCGCCTACACCACCGGCAAGAACGCGACCGACGCCGCGATGGTCATCGACGCGATGGACCTGCTGTACACCAGGCGTTTCGATGGGTTCTGCATCGTCTCCAGCGACAGCGACTTCACGCGCCTGGCCGCCCGGATCCGCGAGTCCGGCCTGACCGTCTTCGGGTTCGGTGAACGCAAGACACCCAAGCCGTTCGTCGCGGCGTGCGACAAGTTCATCTACATCGAGAATCTGCGGACCAGTGCCGCCCCGGCCGAGACGAAACCGCCTGCGCGGACCTCAGCGACCAAGCTGAAGGGCGACACCGCACTCGTCAAGCTGCTCCGCCACGCCGTAGAAGCGTCCTCCGATGATGACGGCTGGTCCCACCTCGCCTCCGTTGGTCACATCATCACCAAGCAACATCCCGACTTCGACTCGCGCACCTACGGCTACACCAAGCTCAGCGACCTGTTCGCCGCCACCACCCTGTTCGAACTGGACCGCCGGACCCCCGGCGATGGAAAACCAGCCGTCATCTACGCCCGCGACAAGCGCCATACCGGCTGAGTAGTCATGACTATCTCCACCGCAGCGAGCGCACGGGACCCTGTTGGCTGATCCAAGAAACGGCAGCAGGGCGGTTCGCACCCGCACGGGACAGCGAGGAACCTGCTTTTCGACAACCCTGATCCCGACAACCGACTTGCCTAATGAACACCCGCGAGGTTCCAGAACCCGGCAGAGTCGCGCAGCAGGACCACGCGCGCCCGGTCGTCGAACACGTACCCGTACACCTGGCGCACCATCATCCCGTCCGAGGGGTGCTGGCCGCCGTGCCATGTATAGGTGGTGTTCGTCATCTTTCCTCTGCCGGGATGTTGTGGACCAATGGGTGTTCACCACTTGCTCAGCAGGTGGCAGGCATGGGCGTGAGCGTAGGGGGCAAGCCAGGCGTGCAGAACATCGCGCGGGGCAGCCTGGACAATCTCGGCGCTGATGAGCAGCTGGGCCAAGCGGCTGCCCGCGGTGTCCAGGACATCGGAGAAGCACGCGTGGACCTCCGCTGCCGTCTCCGGCTCAGCCAGAGCGTAGGCGTGCAGAACCGCAGCGTCGTACCCGGCAGGGGCTGTCCCCCACCCCTCCCAGTCCAACAGGACCAGTGAGTCGCGGGTGAGGTTGGCCCAGTGCAAGTCGCCATGGGAGGTCACCCAGGTCCGCACAGTCAGATCCACGCCCGCTTCAATGACTTCGGTCAGGTGGTTGGGGATGCGTGCGATGTAGCCCGGTGTGTGGCTGCGCCGCCCGTCGGGCGCTGGCACTTGCTGGAGGCCGTGCAGTGCCGTGCGCAGGCCTGTCCACCAGGCGGAGTCGACGGCGGGCGGTTCGCACAGGCCCGGGGTCGTGGACACCGGGGGTGCATGTACGTGCGTGAACACCAGGGCTGGAACACCGGTCCGGTGCCCCAGGTGTGGGCGGCCAGCAGCCGCGGGCGCGGAATGCGCGGGGGCAGGATCTGCTCGGCGAGCCCGTTGCCTCCCACAGCCGGCCGCCCGGCGTCGGCGTCGGCGTCGGCTCCACGCGCAGCCACGCGGCGGAACCATCGGGCCGGGTGACGGGTCCGCTCACGCTCCGGCCGCCCACCCCGCAGTGCAGCTCTCCAGGTGTGGGGGTGGTCAGGTCCAGTGCGGTGACCGCGTGCCGCCACGCCTGACCCAGATCAGGTGCCTCAGGAGTGGCGGGGGTCATGCGCCCGGATCCGCGTCCCAGTCCAACTGGGGTGTGTTGTGCTGGTCCCACAGGGCGAGCAGGCGGGTGTGCCTCGTGGGGATCACCCCGGGCGCTGCCGGGAGGTCGGGGTGGGCGAGGAACCGGGGGCCTGGGCCGGTGCGGTGGTCGCGGTCCCACCGCTGGACGTGCTCGACCAGGACGTCGACCAGTGCGGCGGCTTCGGGGCCGTGGCCGCGGGCGAGGAACTCCCACTGGTCGGGGTCGGATGCTCGGGGCAGCAGCAGGTAGGCCAGGGACGACCCGGTCCATATCGCCGGGGTCTGGTGTACGCCCATCGTGGTGTGGCCTAGGGCGTCGGCCCCGCCGGACAGGGTGGCGAAGCCGGCCAGGGTGGTGGCCAACCACAGCTGCAATCCGCCGAAGTACTCGTTGCGGCCCATCCGCACCCCGGTGTACCGCTCCTGGGCGGGTTCGGCGAACACCCCGGGCAGACGGTCAGGTGCCCGAACCGGGTCGGCGTCGGTGGTCAGCGCCACCGCGTCCGCGACCGAGACGAGGGTGGATGCTGGCGCGCCCAGGCCCTGCATCGGCACGAATCCGGCATGGTCACCAGTCTCCCCCACCAGCAGCCCTTCCCCGTGGTGGGTGAAGGCGTAGACGCGCTGGAACCCTCGCACGCTGAGGGGCAGGACAAGGCGTCCGCCGTCGACGAGTTGGTCAGTCCACGCCGAAGGCAGGTCGGTGGCCGCGACTGTGACGAGGATTCGGTCGTAGGGAGCGCCGTCGGGGTGGCCGTGCTCGGCGTCGCCGGCGACCACGTCCACACGGTCGCCGTAGCTGGTGCGGGCCAGATACGCGCGAGCTCGTTCCACCACCTCCGGGTCGATGTCGATCGAGGTCACCCGCCCGCCGGAGCCGACGAGCTCAGCGACCAGGGCCGCGTTGTAACCGCCGCTGCCGATTTCCAGGACGCGCATGCCGGGGCGGATGTCGGCGCGTTCCGCCATCAGGGTCTGGATCCATGTGGCTGAGACCGAGCTGGTGGTTTCGCCGTCGCCGTCGAACTTGGTCCTGAGCACGGCAGTGGCGTCGTAGACCTCCTCCAGCGGGAAGTCGGGAGCGAACTCGTGGCGTGGTATCTGGCGCACGGCGGCGACCACCCGTTCCGAGCGGACCGCGTTGATGGCCCGCAGCCGTTCGATCATCCGCTCTCGCAGAACGTCGATGTGGCCGGTGTCGTGCGTAGGGGCGGCGTCGAATGTCGTCACACCGGCAGGCTAGCCGGGTGCGGCTCGACCCGCGCGGGTTTCCGAGTGAGCGGTGCGGAGATCTGTCGGATGCGACCCGCGGGTTGGTGTCGCATCGGTTACTGTCGCGCTCATGACTTCGGTGAGAATCGACGCCGGACAACACAACTCCACGGGATCCACCCATCTGTTGGTCGTCCGCGGCAACTCGGGGTCGGGCAAGAGCTCGATCGCTCGTGGGCTGCGCGCCGCCTACGGTCGCGGGTTGGCGATCATCGAGCAGGACTACGTGCGCCGCGTCGTCCTCAGGGAGAAGGACGTTCCGGGGGCGGCCAACATCGGGCTCATCGACCTGATGGCCCGCCACGCCCTGGACTCCGGCTTCCACGTGGTGGTCGAGGGGATCCTGTACGCCGACCGGTACGGCCCCATGCTCACCCGCCTGGTTGACGACCACTGCGGTGTCTCACGCTGCTACTACCTGGATGTGCCCTTTCCCGTCACGCTGGAGCGGCACGCGACCCGGTCCACAGCCCGGGAGTTCGGGGAGCGGGAGATGCGTGCCTGGTGGCGCCCACGCGATCTGCTGCCTGGCGGAGTGGAGACGGTGATCGACGAGCACAGCAGCCTCGATCAGAGCCTGGAGCGCATCCTCACCGACAGCGGTCTGCTGCAGAACCCGCCTGGCGAGGAGAGCGTTCCCGAGTCCGCGCGTTGACAATCCCGACCTCTCCCCGGGACCGGTCGGACTTGAGGGGTTCGACGCGTGTGGCGGTGATGGTGGCCAGCGCTCCCGGGGCGGAGCGGCGCACCCGTCCACTCACCACGACCAGGCGCTCACGCATCAGCACCGCCGCCGAGTGCTCCTGAACGTCGGGAAACATCGCGACCTCCACGACACCGGTGCGGTCCTCGACGCTGGCGAAGAGGGTCCTGCGCCCGGACCGGGTGGGCGGGGTCTGCACGTTGAGCTTGAGCCCGGCGATGGTGACCGGTGCCCCGGTCGGAACGTGGTGCAGGTCCGCGGCGTGCACCAGATTCCGGCGGGCGGCCAGGTCGGCGAGGAGTTCGGCGTGGTGGTCCAGGACGTGCCCCGACAGCTCATACCCCAGCACCCGCGCCTCCTCGTGGAGGCGGTCGAGGTGGCCCAAGGGCGCGGCACGGCGCGCAAGGCCTTGAGGGCGGTCGGTGTCCAGGCAGAGTTGGCCGGTGGTGGTGTCGGCCTGCCGGGTGCGGGCACGTGTGAGGGTGTGGGCGTGCAGGAGCACGTCGCGGCGGCCGGGCCCTCCGGGCCGGCCGGTTCCGGTGAGGGTGTCCAGGGCGCCGACCAGGATCAAATCGTCCAGGGCCGGGGTGGACAGGCGGGCGCGGACGATGAGGTCGCGCAGGTCGGTGTAGGGGCGTTGGGTCAGGATCCGGTCGCGTTCGGCTGCGGTGAGGCTGCCCACGTCCGACAGTGGCGGGCGCAGCCCCCAGTGCAGGTCGTCGATGCGTTCGACCAGCCAGTGGTGGTCGGAGGTGTGCAGGTCCAGCGGGAGGATGGTGACGCCGAAGCGGCGGGCGTCGTGGAGCAGGGTTCGGCGTGGGTACATGCCCGGTTGGTGGGTGAGGACTCCGGCGAAGAAGGCGGCGGGGAAGTGCCTTTTGAGCCAGGCGGACTGGTAGCTCACCAGCGCGAAGGCCGCGGCGTGGGCGCGGCAGAAGCCGAAGGCCGAGAACGACTCCGCCTGCTCCCACACCTGGTCGATGGTGTCGGGGGTGTGGCCGCGTTCAGCGGCCCGAGCGCGGAAATCGGCCCGCACCTGCTGCCTGCCCGGGGTGGTGCCCAGGGCTCGGCGCATGTTCTCGGCCTGTTCCAGGCCGCATCCGGTCATGGCATCCAGCAGGTGCAGGAGCTGCTCGTGCCAGAGCAGTGCCCCTCCCGTGGGCTCCAGGATCGGGGCCAGGTCGGGGTGCGGGGCCTGGGTGGCGGTGCCGACGCGTCCGGCGAGGTAGGCCCCGACCACATCGACGCCCATGGGTCCGGGCCGGACCAGACTGATGTCGGCCACCAGGTCGTCGACGGTGGCCGGGCGCAGCCGGGATACCAGTTCCCGCTGGCCCCCTGACTCGGTCTGGAAGCAGCCCAGGGTGTGGCTGCGCGCCATCATGTGCGCGGTGGCCGCATCGCCGTCGGGAAGGGACTCCAGGTCCAGTCGGCGGCCGGTGGTGCGCTCCACCTCGCCCAAGGTGTGGGCCAGGGACGACTGCATTCTCACCCCGAGCACGTCGAGTTTGAGTAGGCCCCAGGTCTGCACGGCGTGCTTGTCGGCCTGGACCATGGGATATCCCGCCCCGGAGGGCTGGGTGGGCAGCCGGTCGCCCAGGGCGTGGTCGGAGAGCACCAGTCCGCAGGGGTGCATGGCCACGTGCCGGGGCAGGTCTGACAAGCGCTGGGCCAGGTCCACCAGCTGGCGCATCGGAGCGGTGTCCATCCCTTCCAGGGCGCGCAGCTCGGGCAGGTCCTGGATCGTTTGTGCGATGCGTGAGGCCCGTACTCGGGGGAAGGCCTGGACGATCCGTTCGACCTCGACCGCGGGCATCGACAGGGCGGTTCCGGCGTCGCGCAGCGCCGAGCGGGCCCGGTAGGTGTCGGTCATGGCCACCGCGGCACTGGCCCCGGCGTGGGAGGCGATCACCGCGTCGTAGGCCTGCAGTCGTCTGGCGGATTCGACGTCCAGGTCGATGTCAGGGGCCGGGCGGCTGGGGGTGCAGAACCGTTCGAACACCAAGTGGTACTCCAGCGGGTTGATGGCGGAGATGCCGAGCTGGTGGACGAGGATGCTGCCGACCGCGGACCCGCGGGCGAAGCAGCGGATCCCCTGGGAGCGGATGGCGTCGGCGGCATCGGCGATGGTGAGCAGGTAGGTCCACAAGCCCATGCGGTCGACGGTGGCCAGCTCGTGCTCGGTGCGCTCGCGCGCGGCCCGGGAGCGGTCCAGTCCCAGGCGGGCGGCTCCGTCGAATACGCGGGCGCGCAGTTCGGCGCGCGCGTCGGTCCTGGTGGGCAGGTGGGTGCGCCCCATGCCTAGGTCCGCGGTCGGGTCCAGGGCGCAGCTGGCGGCCAGGGCCAGGGTGTGGGCGACCAAGCGGCGGGCCCGCACCTGGTCGCCCGCGCACACCCCCAGCCCGGTCTGCAGCATCTGCTCCCCCGTGGCCAGATGCGCGCTGCTGGTGCGGGGGTCGGGGGTGTGGGAGCCGGGGGCGTGCTGGCGGATGCGGTCTAGGGCGTGCGCGACCACCGACCCGTCTGGGTTCGGGTAGCGCACCGTGTTGGTGAGCACCGCCATCAGGCGTTCGGCGTCGGCCAGTGCGACCATGGCGCGCGCGGTGCGGCGCTGCCCCGGGGCGCCGTGGTCGTGCGGGGCCAGCACCAGCTCGGCGCCGGTTGCGCGCCAGGCGGCCAGCAGGGTCCGGGCGTGGGTGGGGCGGTCTTGGGCCAGGGCGCGGCCCACGTCGGAGTCAGAGCCCAGCAGCAACACCAGACCCGTGTGGTGCTCGGCGATCTGCTCGCGGGTGACGGCGACCGGGCCGGGGCGGTGGTGGGCGGCGGTGACCAGGTGACACAGGGACGCCCACCCCCGGGCGCCGCGGGCCAGGGCCACGACGCGGCCACCGTCGGGGACGGCCAGGGCCAAGTCCACGCCCAGGGCCGGACTCAGCCCGGCCTCCTGGCAGGCACTCACGTGCTCGGCCGCGCCGTGCAGGCCGTCGCGGTCGGTCAGCGCCAGTACGGGCTGGCCGTCGTCGGCGGCTTGCTCCACGAGTCGGGCCGGGGCCGCGATGCCGTGTCGGAAGGAGTACCAGGACGCCGACCGCAGGTGGGCGAACACCGGATACACCCCTTCCCCTGTGCGTCACCGTTCGGGGAGGAAGGCACCGAATTCAAACTGTCGTACGAAGACTGTAGCGTAGAGGCGACCCCCGTGCAGCCGCGACCTGGGACGACGCCAGAGGCAGCGGCGCGAGAACTCCCAGGGGCAGATCATGGAGCTGCCTCGGTTCTCCTTCACGCAGCACGCGAGACCGAACCGACAGCCAGCCCTGTCCCCCTCTGCGTCTTTGTCAGGCCGCTGACGCTCGGCTGACCTGACCTCGGATCTGCGTGTTAGACATCGCTCCGCCCTGCCTGCGTGGTCGGCCGCACGGTCCACACAAGACCTCGGTCGCGTCATCAGGCATGGCCACCTACTCGACGAAAGGGGCCGTTCGTCGCTGAAGACGATGTCCCACAGGGGTGGTCATGTAGTCGGGGGTTCCATCACGATCGTCCGCCCCAGGCAGGGGTGGTTCGATGTGGCGTGACACCACGTTCGTGCATGCTAGGACCGTTGCTGTCCCCGCCGATTCGGCCGGCGGGGACGGCAACGCCTCAGTGGCCCTTCACGGCACCCAGCATCGCGTTCCACTCTGAGCGGGAGAAGGGCAGGTGCTCCTGGTCCGGGGTCTTGGTGTCGCGTATCGCGACTGCCGAGCCGTCAGGGCGCTGTCCGATCTCTGCGCACTGGCCCCCCGATCCGCCGCTGTAGGTCGACTTGCGCCAGTTCACCCATGTATCCACTGTGCTCTCTCCCTAACTGCCGTACTTATCGTCCAGCAGGTGCTGGACGAGCTGACGAGTCTGCTCTGGGCCCAGGGCCCTCTGTTGGATCTTCTCGAACAGCCCGTGGTAGTGCTCGGTGTCCACTGGGCGCTCCAGGAAGAGTCCTCCACGGGCGTACTCGATGTAAACGGCGTCCCCTGAGACCACGCCGTCGATGATCACGGGGAAGCGCAGGATGACGAAGTTCCCCTCGGTCCCGGCGTGGGCTCCTGCGCTGAAAGGAAGACAACGCAGATCCACGTTCGCAAGCCGGGACACGTCCAGCAGGTGCGCGAGCTGTTCGCGCATCACCTGGGCTCCGCCGACCTCGCGGTGCAGAGCTGATTCGTTGAAGACAGCGGTCAGGCGAAGTGGGTGGTCCTCGGCGAGGCGTCGTTGGCGGCGCACTCGCGCGGTGACGTGGTCGTTGATCTGCTGGGGGTCATGGCCGTTGGGCATGGCCTCGATGAGCGCCCGCGCGTACTCGGGTGTCTGCGCCAGTCCTGGGATCAGGCCGTCGTCGTAGTTGTAGACCGCTTCCGCTTCGGACTCCGCTCCCAGGTAGGGCGCAAACCAGTCAGGGACGCTTGGCCACCAGCGGTCGAGGTCGCGCTCCTTGGCCAGCTCCACCAGGCGATCCCGATCGGCCGGGTCCATGCCATACATGTCCGCGAGCGCGTAGACCACGGGCGGCGGCCATGGGTGTTCGGAGCGCTCGTACTTGCTCAGAGTTCCTGCGGAGAACCCCATCTGGGCGGCTGCCGTCGTTCCTTGGATGCCCTTGGTCCGCCGAGCTTCACGCATGACCCGGGAGAGGGTTCTTCGGATGATTCCTACGCGTGGCGGCACGGGGTTCCTCCTGGGTGGTGGTGGCGGCGTCCCAAGTTTGACGCATGCACCCACGAAGAACCAAATGACGAAAACGCGGTATTGGAAATTTTCGTACGAAGGGGTTGCGTTGGCTGTGGTGGTTGTTGAGAATCAGAGCGTACAGGGAAGCCCCCTCTCTGTGAGGCGGTTTCGGGGCTTCCTCGACGGCTGCGCCCCTACGGCTCGGCCGTGCACCGCCGCTTGTGAGCGGGTGTCCGCACCTGCCGTTACGGAAACGGCATCGCGGACCGTGGCTTCCGACTTCAGAGGTGACCTGTGTTCGTCTCCCCGCACCAGACCCATGAGATACAGCTGAGCTGCCGTCCGACTTCCGTAGCCGCTGGCCGAGAACACGCGAACGATCTCCTTCCTCCGGAGACCGATGTTGGGGTCCGCGACGACGTACTCCTCGTGGTCAGCGAGCTGGTGTCCAACGCGATCCGCGAAGGCATCACCTCCGCCTCCCCTGGGCTGGTCGGCTTGAGCGCTGACCTGGTCGAGGACGGCCTGATGACCCTCACCGTGGAAGTCACCAACCCCCATAGCCGGGCGGTCGGCCCCCTTCAGGAACAGGACCCGGACCCGGACGCCGAACACGGGCGCGGTCTGCTGATCGTCGACGCGTTCACCGACTCCTGGGGCACCCGGGTCGACGACCAGGGCCGCCTGGTGGTGTGGGCGATGTGGTCCTGGCTCTCCCCCACCCTGTGCGACCGGGGGTGGCTGGTCGGATGGGAGCCGACCCGCGACACGGCCGGACGAGTGCGGGCCCACCACGACGACGAAGCCCTGACCCTGCGCGGCGGCGAGACGCTCGCGTCCCTGCACCTGCCCATCACCTCCGTCAACCAGGTCCTCGCCCTGCGGGCGGGCTACCCGGGGTGGGAGATCACCTACGACCGCACCGAGACCGGACCTATCTGGTTCACAGCGCGTCGCCGCACCCCCGCCACCAACCGCACCCACGGCGTGCTCGACGCCCTCAGCGCCTGTACCTCCGCCGAGCTGGGCGACCGGCTCGCTGCTCAGCGCTACGCCACGAGCCGCGCCGACCGCCACCGCGCCCACCGCGCCGTCGGCTGACTCACCACACCCCTGAACGGAAACCCCCGCGATGACCACCACCGCTCTGCCCCATGAGCCCACGTCTCCCCAGCGGCTGATCCTGGACCGGGAACGCTGCGGCCCCACCCGGTCCTTCTCCCCCGCTCTCCTGCCCGGGACGGTACAGACCCGGGAGTACGCCCGCGCCGTGATCACCGCCTGCGTCCACGACGCCGACCGGGCGATGGTGCGACGCACGGTGGAGGTGCGGATGCGGCGCCACGACGAACTGCTCCACGGGGCGGGCCACCAGCGGACTTACGTCATCACCGAGCTGGCTCTGGTGTGCGGGGTGGTGGAGGAGACGGTGATGGAGGCCCAGCTCGCGCACCTGCGCCGTGTGGCGGGGCTGAGGCATGTGGACCTGAGACTGTTGCCCGCCGATGCCGCCGAACCGTGGACCCTGGGTTTCGTGCTCCGCGATGGGCAGGTCAGCCTGGAAGGCCCTTCCGGGCTGATCGCGCTGGCCCCCGCCGCCGTCCCGTTGTACGAGGCCCACTTCGAGCGGCTGGTGGCGGCCTCCCAGACGCTCACCCCCAGCTCCTTCTGAGGGGGCCTTCAGTGACTGGTCGTCCGTCGCCTTCCCCGGTCGGACGACCCCCACGCCACAGCCCGCGGACAGGGGGAAGACGCGGGCCTTCCCAGGGGGCGAAGCCGTCCTTCGCCCCCAGGTGTGGGGCCTGGCCCGCAGCCGGGCCCCACACCCTCCCCGTCTCTCGCTCTCCGCGGACAGGAACCCCGCCATGCGACTGCGCCCCGACCACCCCCGCGTCCACCACCTGCTCCAGCGCGCCGTGTTCCGGTTGCAGACCCGCCCCCACCGCCCCGAGCCCCGGGCCGGGCTCACCAGGGCCTTCGCCCCTCACCGGTCGGGAAGCCTCGCCGCCCCCGGGGTGGTGCGCTCGCGCACCCTCACCCGCGTCGTGGTGGTGGATGAGGCGTGGGGCGGCCCCCTACCGGTTCACCGGGTAGCCGGCATCCACGCCTGCGGTGTGGTGCGCGGAGAGGGCCTGCGTGTGCTGCACACCGGACCGCAACGCGCCTTGGTCGAAGGGATGGACGACTTCGTGCTGTGCGAGGACACCCTCCTCGCCCTGGACTTCGACGGCTTCGACCCCGAGGGCCTGGCGGTGGAGGTGCTGACCTCCCCGGCCCTCGTGGCAGCGGCCCGGCGCGATGCCGACCGACTGCGCACGGCGGCCACCCCTTATGCCACCTACCTGGCACGCGGCCCGCTCTGTGCCCTTGAGCCGGTGCGGTGCGGGTGAGGCCCGCCCAGGCGCGCGGCCACGGCGCCACGGGGAGGAGACCCCCGCACCGCACCACCCACCCGCTACGACACCCCACGACCTGAGGACCCCTTGTTGCCGACCACCACGCCCACCCTCGTCCAGACCCTGACCGAGCGCACCCTGGCGCTGGCCGCCGCCGGAGAGGACATCCCCCGCGCCACCGCCGTGAAGCTGACCGGCCTGAAGCCGCGGCGCTTGGGGATGTTGATCGACGAGGGCACCCTGCACCCCAGCCCACACCGCGCCCGCACCCACGTCCTCACCCGCAGCTTGGTGGACCACCTGGTGCGCACCAACGACGGCCTCGTCACGCTCTTCGACCTCCTCCACCACACAACGGAGCAGGCAGGCGTGGCTTCGCGGTTGCAGGGCAAACAGGTCTCCTCGGCCCGCTCCCGCCTCACCACGGCCGCCGACCAGCACGGGCTCCCCCGGTGCCTGCTGCGCCTGACCTCCATGCCCCCCATCACCCCCGCATGGGAGAAGTGGTACCGGGGCGAGCAGGGGCAGGCGTTGGCCTACATGCACACCTGGCACCAGCGGCTCCGCGACCGCGAGCGCCGTGTCGCACGGCACGCCCCCCAGGGCGCGGAACGCACCCGGGTGGTGTGGGTGGCGCCCACCACCCCCACCCCCTACACCCGCTACCTGCGCGAACAGCTTGCCTACCGCGCGAACGCCGGTCAGCAGGTGCGTGTGACGAACTGCGCGCACGTCACCTCCTTGGAGCGCACCGGCCCCCTCCCCGAGATCGAGGTGTTCGTCTCCGGAGTCATCCTCGTGCACCACCACACGATGCTCGGAGCCCCTGACGGCACCACGCACCTGACCGACCCCGAGCTGGCGCGCGGGCTGATCGCGGTGATCGACGAGCTCGCCTCCACCGGCCGCCCGCTGCACAACCGCTCCCTCGCGGGGAGGGACAGGTGAGCAGTGACGCCAACTCTTCGCGCTATGACGTCTGGACCCGCCCCGGCACCGTCCCGGGACCGGTGCACGCACCCGACACCTGCCGGGGGTACGTGGAGCGCGTGTTCTCCCCCTGCGAGGACACCTCGGCTGCCACGGAGCAAGAGACCGGCCCGCTCTCTCCCGGCTTCCCTCATTGGGTCCTGTCCTTCCTCACCCGCTCCTGAACGTTCCCCACACCGAATCGAGGCCTCTCATGCCCGCTACCACCCCTTCCGCTCTCAGGGAGCTCGCCCAACGCCTCCAGGACCAAGGTGAACTCACACGAGCCGAACACGTACTCCAGCAAGCCGAGCACCTGCTCGCCTCCACCGGGGACCGCGCCGCCCGCGCCCAAGTCCACGAGGCGCTCGGCGTCTTGGCGCTGCACCGAGGGGAGACCGCTCTGGCGCAGAAGCGGTTCCTGCGGGTCCTGGACACGGCCGGGGACGTGGGATGGGAAGAGCGGGTATGGCGGGTGCGCCGAAGGATGGGGGAGGTCGCCCTCGCCGTCGGCAACCATGCCAAGGCGGTCACAGACCTCACCGCAGCCTGGGATCGGGCCACCGACTACCAGGACCTGGACCAGATCGTGGGGATCTCCGCCCCTTTGACCCGGGCCCTGCTGGCGGTGGGAGAGACCGACCGGGCCCGCCAGGTAGTGGAGATCGCCCTGCCCCACGCGCAACGCCAGCACCTGGGCGCGCACGTGGAAGAGCTGTGCGCTCTTCAGCCGCTCACGCTCGGGGGTGACCGGTGCGGGTGAACGTGGGTGCGGTGATCCGGGCCAGGCGAGACCACCGCGGATGGTCGCTCACCGACCTGGCCGACATGGTGGGCGTTGGCCAGGCACTCATCGAACAGTTGGAGGCAGGGCGGCCTCTGCCGAGTCGCCCTGACGTGGTGCACGCGGTCCTGGACGTCTTGGACATCAACGCGCAGGTGATGTGGCGGCAGGTACTGGAGGCGGCTGGCGCCCGCACCACCCAGGTCGATGTCGGCTGGGTACCGATGACGTTGGAGATGGCAGTCATAGCCGACGTCGCGGCCCCAGAGCGCATGGAGGAGGCGTGCGAGAGCGTGTACGGGACGAGCCACCGCCCACCGGGTCTCGTGGTCGCCTCCCACAGCAACGGAGAAGAGGGGGAGGGTGAGGAGGAGTCGTTGGGCCTCGCCGCCACCATGGGTGAGTGGTTCGGCCCCGCCTACCAGGTGAGGAATGGAGTGGGGTTCTCCTTGTTCTGGGATCCGAGCCTGCTCACCCTCCAACGATGGGACAGCGGGAACAGCGGTGCTCCGGCCGCGATGGTGCGGACAGCTGCGGGAACGACCCTGACCATCACCCCCCAAGCCGGGGCTGTGATGCACGGCCAGGCCACTCTGGTGTGTACCACGGACCTGCTTCCCGAACGGGTGGCGTTGCGACCGCTGAGCACACACCTGTGGGCCACACCCGACCTCCACACCGCCGTCATACCCGACAGCACACGCCAGAGCGGTCCCATCACCTCGACGGCCTTCCTCCTCCCCCTGATGCGCGGGAACTCCTTCTCCTCGGCGAACTGACCGGATCCCAGGCCGTGGCTGCGGACTCCATCTGAGCATCCCGGGGGCCGCTCACGGACCCGTGTTCAGGCATTTCGTGCTGTTCTGCCTTCCAGCCCAAAGCGCAGGCAGGGGAGTTGTCCGGATGCGAAAAACGCTAGTGTTCACTGTGGTTGAGAGCTCACCCAGGGCTACCGCTCTCCGCAAGGGGAAGAAGGGGGAGAGACGGGTAAGCCCGCGCCCAAGCCGCACGTCGGAGTACGCAAAACGCTGCATGGATCGGTTCCCGCACTTCCTCGCGAAGGAGCGTGTCCGCTTGGTCGAGTGTGTGCCAAAGACGACAATCACGAAGGACACGCATGCCTGCTACGCCAACGACGAGTCCTGACCAGGCCCGCCACGACATGGTCGACACCTTGCTCCGGCTCCAGGGAGAGTGGGGCATGACCCCGATTTCGCCGCGGGTCGAGCAGACGTTGCGAGAGGTTCCCCGTCACGTGTTCGTGCCCGAGGTGGCGCTGGAGGATGCCTACGCGACCGACTACGCACCGCCCATCCAGCGCGCCGAGGACGGGCTCATCACCAGCTCGATGTCCGCGGTACGGGTGCAGGCCATGATGCTCGACCAGGCCAGTCTCGAACCCGGCATGCGGGTGCTGGAAATCGGCTCCGGTGGCTACAACGCCGCGCTGATCGCCGAGCTCGTCGGCGCCGAGGGTGAAGTCACCACCATCGACATCGACCCGGCAGTCACCGACCGGGCGCGCCGCTACCTGGACGAGGCCGGGTACAAGGCCGTGCGGGTGGTGACCGGTGACGCCGAGTTCGGAGTGGCCGAGTTCGCTCCCTACGACCGCATCATCGTCACCGTCCGGGCGTGGGACCTGCCCCCCGCCTGGATCCGGCAGCTCACCGACACCGGCCGTCTGGTCACCCCGATGCGGTTGCGGGGGGTGAACCGCACCGTGGCGCTCAACCGCACGGGCGACCACCTGGTCAGCCGCCCCGACCACCACCTCACCGTGTTCGTGCCCATGCAGGGCGCTGGAGCGCACGAGGAGCGCGGGATCGCCGTGCAGGGGGAGGACATCGCCCTGCACGGCGCGGAGGAGCCGGTGGACGTGGTCGCGCTGCGCGAGGCCCTGCACGGTCCCCGCACGGAGTTCTGGCCAGGGATCGAGTTCACGCACCCCGACCGGCTGCACCTGTGGATCGCGGGCCACGCCGGCAGGTACGCGATGTTGCACGTGGCCGGTGACGTCCTCGAACACGGCCCTGCCGGGCCGCTGGCCCGCCAGCCGGTCCCGGTGGTGCTCGCCGACGACGGAAGCGTGGCGGTGCGCACCAAGCGGCCCCTGGGCGAGGACCGGTACGAGGTCGGGGTGTTCGCCTACGGACCCCACGGTGAGCGCGCCGCCCAGGACTACATCGACATCCTCCGAGCCTGGGACCGCCACGACGGCTCCATGGCGCGGATCGAGGTCTGGCCCAGCGGTACCCCCGACGCCGACCTGCCCACAGACCGGGCCCGGGTTCTGGACAAGCCGCACACGCGCACGGTCCTGGTTTGGTGAGCATCCTCGCCTGCGGTATCGACCGATGGCAAACGAGGCGAAGGATCTCGATGGTGGGCCGTTGAGAGCGGACACTGCGGTCGCCCGCGCCTGGGCTATGTCCACCCTTCATCCACGGGTCATCGAAGTTGTGTCTTCGAGGTGGCTTCAGCGGTGTAGTAGGCGGCAAGGGCAGCCTCGCTGCCCGATCCCATGGCGGTCGTGATGCGTTGGAAGCGTGCCGAGCGCAAATCACCGGCGATGCGGATACGCGGATGTTGATCCTCGGGTGGGCAGTAACCGTCCGGAGCGCTGATGACTCCCCTAGCGGGCGGGTTGGGCCGTCCGCCGATGTTGGTGAAGGCGGCATCAGCCGACCAGGAGGTCACCTGCCCGCGGTGGTCGGTGATGTCGACCCGCAGACGGTCTGTCTCGTTCAAGGCCACATGGTGTGCTGGCAGCAGGTGGACCCGGGGGTCGTCACGGATCTCGTCGGTCTTGTAGGTATCAGCGGGTGGGTAGACGACGAGGAAGCGGTCGCGGGTGTGGGGGTGGGCCCTCAGGTGGGTGCCCAGAGGGCGGTCAGCACCGAGCACGAGGACATCACGGGGGGCGTCTCCTGCGGCGGTGGGGTGGGCCTCCCACAGGGGTGGCGGGGTCAAGCCGGGCGGTGTGGTGATCCAGTCGGCCTCATGCACAGGGCGTGGAGCGACACCGGTACAGACCACGGTGTGCGGCGCGGTGATGGTTGTTCCGGTGGTGACCGTGGCGGTGACATGGCTGTCGGTTCCCTGCAGATAGTCCACACGTTGCCCTAGGAGGGCAACGCAGTGACGGGTGCGGTCGATGTCGCGGGTGATCGCGTCAGCTAAGGCGTAGCCGTTGGTGTGGCCGCCAGGAACGTTGACCAGGTCGCCGATGTGGCGGAGTTTGTGGCACAGCACGGTGTGCTCTTCGACCAGGACGGTGCGCAAGCCCAAGCTGTCGGCCATGAGAGCGGCGGCGCAACCGGCGGGACCGCCACCAATGATGAGCAGGTCAGCGTCAACAGCGGACGTGAGAGTCATGACGCCACCTCCGCCCCCGGGGCCGTGGAGGAAACGAGTTCGCCCACCACCTGGTCGGTGGGGACCAGGTGGTGGGCGCCGATGAAGCGTCGGGCGACGGTGAGCCCGGCCTGGTGCACGTCGGCTCCGGCGTCACTGGCCGAGGCGTCAGTGACGATCCAGGGGTTCAGGTCCAGCTCGAAGGCATCCACCGCTGATTTGAGGACGCAGCTCTCCGTGGCCACGCCGCAGAAGTACAGATCCTGCCAGCCTCGTTGTTCCACCAGGGCGCGAAAGTCGTCAGTGAAGCACGAGTACCCGCTCTTGTCGATCACCGCGGCGGCGCCGGTGGCGTGGTGGGCGATCTCGGCGGCGATGTCGGTCTCCGGCGGCTCTTGGAGCCGTGTCCAGTTCAGGAGCCGGTCGAAGGAGCTGCCCGGGTAGTTGAAGTAACGGGTGAACACCACGGGGCGCCCTGCATGGGCCCAGGCGGTCAGGAGCCGTGACAGCGTCGCCAGCATGGGGCGGCTGTGGTGGTTGAGAAAGCCATTCTGGACGTCGACGACGATGAGCGCCTGGTGTGTGGTGTCCATGCCGTTACTGCCTTTCCACGGTATCTGTGTGGGTGTCCCGCAGGGCCTCCTGCGCTGCTCGCAGCCGTTCGGTGAGACCACTGGTTGCCATGACCGCCTCGCGCATCAGACGGTACTGGGCGGTCTCTTGGGCGCGTGCGGTGACCAGCCGGGAGTGCGCCGCGCGCAGGAAACGCCATCCGTAGGGTTCGGGCATGACCGGGTCCTGGCCCTGTTCGATCATCACTTCGACCCTGCGGCAAAAGCACCACAGGGCCTGCACGGTGAGTTCGCAGGTGAGGAGTTCATCGATCAGCAGGGCGCGTTCGGGCGCGTGAGCGTGGTAAGCCACGCCGGACCAGCTCGCGTGGCCGAGGGCGACGTTGGGCACTCCGAAGGAGACGATGTCCTGGTGGTCGAAGCCGCGGTCGAACAGGTCCTTCTCCACGGACGGGTCGGCCGGGTGCGGGCCTCCAGGGGATTGCCGGTCGACCAGGACCGAGGGTGTAGACATCAGGCGCAGGGCGGTGTCCAGCCGTTCGCCTTCCCAGGGGCCGTGGTGCAAGCGGTAGAGGGAGAGAACGTATTCGGCAGCTGGCGGTGGGTCGGGGGAGGCGTGGTGAAGGGCCTGGTGAAGGGTCTGGTCGGCCCAGGGAAGGTCGTGGGCGTAGGTGCGGTAGCGCCACAGCGCTAGTTCGGTGAGGTCGCGCGGTGTGCGGTCCTGCACTAGGTGGAAGAGGGCAACGCCGCAGGAGAAGA
Source organism: Nocardiopsis synnemataformans DSM 44143 (assembly GCA_000340945.1). Taxonomy (GTDB): domain Bacteria; phylum Actinomycetota; class Actinomycetes; order Streptosporangiales; family Streptosporangiaceae; genus Nocardiopsis; species Nocardiopsis synnemataformans. Next base: position 117,590 of record ANAW01000008.1, read on the forward strand.
CGTACAGAGTGCAGCTGCGCGCTTGGGGGTGGTCCAGCGAGGTGTGGGCGTGCTGCAGCCACAGAGTCGGTCGAGGCGCTGAGGCCGGGTAGGCGGCCGTGAGCGCGGCTGCGGCGTCCGTGCCGATGAACACCGGAATGAACTTGTGGGATTCCACGGCGATCGCTCCTGAGCGCCGTGGCGAGGGGACTTGGGGGCGCAGGGGCGCGGTGAGCGTGTGCTCGAAGATGCGTCGGGCTTCTGGTGAGGCGCGGGCTAGGGCGGTGTCGAGCAGGGCCTGGCTGTGCGGTCGGGGCACCACGCCTGCGCCGCCCGCCTCCCACTTGGAGATGGTGCGGTCGCTGATGCCTAGGTAGTGGGCGAACTCGCACAGCGTCATCCTCAAGGCTGTGCGCAGCAGCCCTGCTTCGCGACCGGTCCACCTGCTTACTGTGGTCATCCCAGGGCACCTCCTCTCCTCTTCCCTTCCGATGCGGGCTCAGCGTAACCAACCCGGTTCGGTGACGGTGCGGTGTTGGTTCGGTGGATCGTCATTCTCCTGCGGACGGGAACGCGCGACTCTGGTTACAGCGGATCGATCACATGCTGCGAACGAAACGTCACACAGCTGAAGGTCGGCGTCCCAGCGATCCAGCAGTGGGGCGTTGCGAGGACCTGGCGGTGAAGGGTGTGGAGTGCCTGCGGCTCGCGTGTGGTCTCTGCCATGGTCGTTGCACCTGTCCACGACGAACGCTTGGAGAGTATCCGTGCCCCCAACATCCGCCCTGCCCCCGGAGCAGGCGCGCCAGAGCATGGTTGATGCGATGGTCAAGGAGCGAGCCGACCTGGATATGGAGAGGCTGCCTGACCGGGTCGAAGAGGCGCTGCGTACCGTGCCGCGCGAGGTGTTCGTGCCCGGTCTGCCGTTGGCCGAGGCCTACGACCAGCACCAGGCGATCGTCACCAAACACGACGAGGCCACGCAGGTCGCGCTCAGCTCGGTGTCAGCTCCCAGCATCATCGCGCTGATGCTCCAGCGCGCCGACATCCGCCCCGGGCACCGGGTGCTGGAGATCGGCAGCGGCGGCTACAACGCTGCTCTGATCGCCCACCTGGTCGGCGAGACGGGGCAGGTGACCTCCATCGACATCGACCCTGAGGTCATCGCGCGCGCCGAAGAGTGCCTGAGGGAAGCTGGCGTCAGTCAGGTGCACCTGGCGGTCACCGACGGAGAGCACGGCTTTGCCGCCCGCGCCCCCTATGACCGCATCGTCGTCACCGCTGGTGCCTGGGATCTGGCCCCGGCCTGGGAGGAGCAGTTGGCGGTGGGCGGGCGTGTGGTGGTGCCCATGCGCATCCGCGGTCTGACCCGCTGTTTGACGCTGGAGCGCGCCGAGGTACCGGGCCGGTGGCGTTGCCTGGCCGCGGACATGTGCGGGTTCGTACGCATGCAGGGCGCGGGGGAGCACTGGGAGCATATGCCGCTGCTGCACCAGCAGGAGGGGGCCCAGGTCGGGCTGCGGTTGGAGGACGGCCCGCAGGTGAACGTCGAGGCGCTGCGCCAGGCCCTGACTCAGGAAGGGGTGACCGTTTGGTCGGGGGTGTGCGTGGGCGCCAACGAACCCACCGATGCCCTGGACCTGTACCTGGCGTCGGCCGCCGACGGGTGGGCGCTGCTGACTGCTCAGCGCGGTGCGATCACCTCCAAGCTGCTCCGTCCGGTCGTGCTCATGGGTACCCCGGCCCTGGTCAGCGAGGACGGGGCCAGTTTCGCCTACCGGGCTCTGCGCCCCAGCGCTCAGGACCCCGAGCTCTACGAGTTCGGAGCCGTCGGCCACGGCGCCCAGGCCCGCCAGGTCGCCCAGAACATGGTCGAACTGATCGGTGTGTGGGACCGCGACCACCGCGGTGGACCGGGCCCGCGCATCGACCTGGTGCCCGCCGACACCTCAGCCGAAGACCTTCCCGCAGGGCGTGTCGTGTCCAAACGGCACACCCACACGGTCCTGAACTGGACCATCAACCCCTTCGAATAAAGGAGTCACAGTGAGCGCACTCACCGCAACCCCCACCCCCGCCGGGCTGGTGCCCACCAGCCGCGACCGCGCCCCGGCCTCGGCTTCCGATGACCTCTTCGACCTGGACCTGCGAGTCCAGGTCCCGGTCATCGACGAGTCGCTGTGGTCGATGACCAACGACGGCTGCGGGCAGACCTGCGAGTCCGCCTGCACCCCGAGCTGCACCCAGAACGGATAGCACCCCCTGCCTGGCTGGGTGTTCGCCGTTCTCGGCGAGCACCCGGCCCCCGGTTGGCGCCTTGAGCAGAACGGATCGTGGTGTACACCCCCCTAACATCCCTTACCGCCTCACTGCGCGCCGCGACCCGACCTACCGGGGCCGGGCAGCAGTGGCCGGATCCCTCCACCGCTTCACCCGAGGAGCTGAGGTCCTGGATCGGCGAGCACTTCCTCGGCGACCACGCTTTGCGGGCGGCGGTGGAGACCGCCAGCCCCTCTCTGGCCCGGTACCTGGTTGGAGTGGTCCGCGCCGACGTAGTGCCTGCCCACAAGAGGGTCCGGCGTGCCACGTGCGCGCTGATGCGCTACCTGCTGCGCGCTCACGGGCGGGCCACGCCCTTCGGGCTGTTCGCCGGGGTGGCCCCCCTGGATCTGGCCGCCTCCACCAGCGTGTCCTGGACCGGCACACACCAGGAGATCGCCCACCCCGCCCCTCGCTGGTTGGCGGCCCACACCTGCGCGAACCATGCCCCCACGGGACCTGTGACCGTGGTGGCCTCCCAGACGGCACGCGTTCACGGCGATCGGCTCGTCCTGGCGACCGCACCGCACCGCGACGACCCGCGTCAAGCCGCCACGGTGTCGATCCGCCACACCCGCGCTGTCGCCCTGGCCCTGGAGCACACCCGCGCCCCCACACCCTTGGAAGAGCTCCACGCTGTTCTCACCCGGGAGTTCCCCACCACCGATCCCGACACGGTCACCGCCCTGGTCGCCCATCTGGTCGACCACCGCCTCCTGATCAGCTCCGCACCAGCGCCCGTGTGGCACCCCCGCCCTCTGGCCCACCTGGCCGCGCACCACGCCGGCCTGGCCATGGCCGCCCAGGCCCTGGAGCGTCACAACCACCCCGCCACCAACGCTGCCGAACGCCCGCCACTGCGCGACCAGGTCCGCGCCCACCTGGCCTCAGTCAACCTCGACACCGGCACCGAGGTGGCGGTGGACACCCGGCTGGGGGTACAGGCCAGCGTGCACCACAACGTGGCACGGGAGGCGGCCCGCGCGGCCGGTGTGGCGGCCTGCCTGGCCCCTCACCCGTCGGGCCCCCCGGCGTGGGTGGACTACCACCGGCGCTGCCTGGATACCTACGGCCAAGGCTCGATCGTGGACCTGCTCACTCTGACCGGCCCTGCCGGGCTGGGTTGGCCCTCCTCCTTCACCGGCACCCGCCTGCCCCCGCCCGCCTCAGACATGGCACCCGATCAGGACCAAGAACTGGTCGCCGCAGCCCAGAGCGCTGCCCTGCACGGCCAGGTGGAGGTGGACCTGGACGCTCCGGTCTGGGCACATCTGACCGCCCGAGCTCCCGAGCGGACACCCACGCACGCCGAGGTCCGCGCCCACCTGCTGGCCGATTCCGCTGCCGCGGCCGACGCGGGCGACTACCAGCTGTGGATCACCGGGCTGTCCAAGGGGGTGGGAACCCTCACCGGCCGGTTCGCTCACCTGGACGGCATGGTGCCCGCCGAGCCGGTGGATGCACACCTGCCCACCCTGACCGAAGGCGCGGTGCCTGTACAGGTCTTGGCCCCACCCCTGGCGCACAGCGCCGCCCACGTGGCGCGCACCCCGGTGATGGCCTCCCGGGTTCTGGTCATCGACACCCACCCGCCCGCGCGGCCTGATGTTGAGGTCATCGATCCCCGCCAGGTGGGTGTGCGCATCGACCCCGACCACCTGCGCCTGGTGCATACCCCCACGGAAAGGGTCCTGGAGCCCTTCCACCCCAGCGCACTGGACACCCGCCACTACACCCACCCCCTGGCCCGGTTCGTGACCGAACTGCCCCAGGCGCGCACCAGCCTCTACCTCACCCCTGCCCTGTGGCCTCAAGCCACCGCACGCGCCCCGTTCTTGCCGCGGCTGCGCACCGGACGGGTGATCTTGTCCCCCGCCCAGTGGCGCCTGACCGGCGCCGACTGGCCCACAGCGCGCACCCGCCCCCACCTGCCGCTCCCCCGACGCGTGTTGTTGGCTGACGGTGAACGGCACCTACCACTGGACCTGGATCAGCAGGCCCACCAGTTCCTGCTGCGCGAGCACCTGGACCGGCACGGCACCGCTGTGCTCGCCGAGGCGCCCGACCCGACTGGGTTCGCCTGGTGCGATGGCCACGCCCACGAGCTCGTCTTCCCCGTGGGGAGCACCACACCCCCCACGCCCCGGCCCGCGCCCCCGCCTTCTCCTGTGGCCCTGGTGAGCCGCGACCTGGAAAAGGCTGGCGGCGGCGTGTGGCTGTCCGCTCACCTGTACACCGACGCGTCCCTGTTCCTCCACGTCCTGGCCGCCCTGCCCGGCCTGCGTGAACGCCTGGACGCCCCGGTCAAGGCGTGGTTCGTGCGCTACCGCGACCACAACGGCCCCCACCTGCGGCTGCGCCTGCAGGCTGCGGCTCCGGCCGGCACCCTGGAATCGGCTCTGAGTTTGTGGGGACGGGAGCTGCGCACGTCGGGTTTGCTCCACACGCTGGTGGTGCACACCTACCGGCCCGAGTACGCCCGCTACGGGCCGGGCCCGGCCATGGACGCCGCCGAGACAGTCTTCGTCCACGACAGCCACACCGCACTCGCGCAACTGGACGCCGCGAACGAGCACCCCCACCAGCACCGAGCTCTGGCCGCCCTCTCCCTGCTGCGGATTAGTAAGACGATGGGGGCCTCCCCTGCCTGGCTCACCGAGCATCTGCCCCGCTCCACCCAGCCTGTGGACCGCGACGCCCTGGCCTTGGCTCGCTACCTGCACACCCACCCCGACGAACTTCCCCCAGACCTTGCCGCCGCGTGGGAGCAGCGAGACCGGGTCTTGGCCGCCTACCGCCGTCACCTGGACTACCCGCGAGCAGTCCTGCCGTCGTTGTGGCACATGCACCACAACCGTGTGCACGGCCCCGACCGCGAGGACGAACACCAGCTGCTCGCGCTCACCCGCAGCCTGGTCCAGTCCCAGCTCCACCACCGCCGGAGCACCCATGCCCTCACCTGACCCGCACTCCACACCGCAGAGCAGCGGCCACGCCCCCTTGTCCCTGGCCCAAGGCGACCTGGGGATCGCGCTGGCGCACCTGGCCCAAGGCAGCCCACCTGAGATCGTGCACACCTGGCTGAGCAGGTCCCTGGCCGGTGGGGTCACCGACCCCACCGGCCGCGCCGGGCTCTTCCACGGCCTCCCCGCAGTGGCCTTCACCCTCGCCCACACCCCACCCGGCCACTACCAACAGGCCCGCGCCGCCGTCCGCGATTACCTGCACCAGATGACCGTTCAGCGGCTGGGGGGCGCCCACCC